>DASURM010000510.1:0-9793 GCA_036280035.1 Burkholderiaceae bacterium
TATAGCGGAAGATCGCGAACAGCACCGCGCAGGCCGCCAGCGCGACCACGGCGCAGATCACGCGCACCTTGTCGACGAGCAGCGGACCGATCTGGTAGGAATCGAGCGCGTAGTCGACCTGGACGTTGCGCGCGTCGGGGCCGAACGCGATCAGCAGCACATTGACCAGCACCAGCGCCACCGCCAGCAGCAAGATGAACTGCGAGTGCTCGGGTCGGTCGATGAACGGGTTGACGATCGCACGCTGCAGCACGTAGCCGACGCCGAAGAACGCCAGCGCCACCGGCACCAGCATCCACAGCGGGTCGACCCCGAGCAGCGCGAACGCGAACACCGCCGCGTACATCGCCACCGTCATCAGCTCGCCGTGCGCGAAGTTGACGATGCGCACCACGCCGTAGATCACCGACAGGCCGAGCGCCATCAGGCCGTAGACCAGGCCGGTCAGCAGGCCGCTGATGACGATGTTGACGATCGCGTCGATCGGCACGCAGGCGACTCCCGCCGAGGTTGGCCCCGGCGTTGCTCAGAAACCGGCCGCCTCAGCCCCGCGCCTGCCAGTTCGGCACCGGGTACACCGGCGCCATCTGGGCCGCGGCCTGCGGCAGCACCACCGCCGGCTGCCCGTTGCGGTTCTGGATGCAGGCCGAGGCGATCTGCGTGTTCTGGCCCTTGGCGTCGAACTTGATCGGCCCGCCGACCATCATGCGCTCGGCGATGTCGGTCTTGTGGATCGCATCGTTGAGCGCGGCGCCGTCGGCGCTGCCGGCGCGTTTGAAGGAATCGGCGGCGATCATCATCGCCTCGAAGGTGAAGCCGACGTTCAGCGCGTGGAACATCAACTGTTCCTTCGGGAACTGCTTCTTGAACTGGGCCTCGACCCGCTTGGTCAGCGCTGCCTTGGGGTTGTACCAGGGCACGTTGGAGATCGCGTAGTCGGAGTACTTGTTGCCCAGCGCCTTGTAGAACTGCGCCTCGTACATGCCGGGCGACCCCGGGCTGATGATGCCCTGCGGCGACCAGCGCTGCTTGACCAGCTCGCGCACCAGCAGGATCGCGTCGTTGAGCCGGCTGACCAGCATGATGAAGTCGGCCTCGGTGGCCTTGGCCTTGGCCACCTCGACCGAGAGGTCGCGCGCCGCCGGGTCGTACGAGATCGTCTCGACCACCTTGAACGGCAGGAAGTCGAGCTTCGGCAGGATCGCGGCGATGCCCTTGCCCATCGACGTGCCGAAGGTGTCGTTGACGTGCATGAACACGGCCGTGCGTGGCGCCGTGCTCGTGGCCTGGAACAGGTCGCGCATCAGCGCCAGGCCGTTGCGGATCAGGTCGACCGCGGTCGGGAAGTTGCGCACCGTGTACTTGTAGCCCTGCTCGGTGATCTGCGGCGCGGCGGCGATGTTGACGATGAACGGCACCTTGCGCTGCTCGGCCACCTGCGCGATCGCCGCGGCGGCGCCCGAGTCGAACGGCCCGACCAGCACCTGCGCGCCGTCGTTGATCAGCTTCTCGGCGCGCGAACGGGCGACCTCGACGTTGGTCTCGGTGTCGGCGTTCATCAGTTCGAGATCGACGCCATACATCTCGCGGATCAGTGCCGGCGAGATGTCAGCGCCGAGCTGGCACGACTGCCCGATGAACGCCTGCACGCCCGAGCGCGGCAGCAGCACGCCGACCTTCAGCTTCCTTGCCTGCGCCTGCACGATCGCCGGTGCGGCGAGCGTGCCGACGGCCATCGACGCGGCCGCCATCTGGTTGAAATCGCGACGGGTCACCTTGCTCATGGTCACTCCTGGTTTGTTTTCGAGAGGCAACCGGGCAGCGAGGCCATGTGCCTGCTCCCCGATCGAGTGGTTTTCGAATCGTGGTTCAGGCTATCACGGCTTCGCCGCCGCGCCGCGCGAAGCACGCTTCGGGATTTCCCCGGTAGGTCTCCTCGTTCTTGATGTGGCGCAGCCGAAGCTGCGCGCCGCGGCGATGCTAGTGTCACGACGCGACGCGGGACTTGCGCCAGGACAAACACGATCGCGGGCGCGCCGGCCGCGATCGAGCGCCCTCGGGCCGTGGCTAACCTTCGAAGCGCGCGAACACCAGCGACGCGTTGGTGCCGCCGAAGCCGAAGCTGTTGGACATCACCGCGTGCAGCGGGCCGTCGAGGCGCTCGCGCAGCACCGGCAGGCCCTCGGCGGCCGGGTCGAGGTTCTCGATGTTCGCCGACGCCGCCGCGAAGCCGCGCTGCAGCATCAGCAGCGAGTAGATCGCCTCCTGCACGCCGGCCGCGCCCAGCGAGTGGCCCGACAACGACTTGGTCGAGCTGATCGCCGGCACTTTCGCCCCGGTCTGGCCGAACACCTCGCGCACCGCGTTGAGTTCGGCCACGTCGCCCACCGGCGTCGAGGTGCCGTGGGCGTTGATGTAGTCGACCGGCCGCTGCACGGTGGCCAGCGCCTGTTGCATGCAGCGCACCGCGCCCTCGCCCGACGGCGCCACCATGTCGTAGCCGTCGGAGGTAGCGCCGTAGCCCACCAGCTCGGCCAGGATCGTCGCGCCGCGCGAGCGCGCGTGCTCGAGCGCCTCGAGCACCAGCATGCCGCCGCCGCCGGCGATGACGAAGCCGTCGCGCGCGGTGTCGAAGGCGCGCGAGGCCTGCTGCGGGCGGTCGTTGAAGCCGGTGGACATCGCGCCCATCGCGTCGAACAGCAGCGAGAGCTCCCAGCTCTCTTCCTCGCCGCCGCCGGCGAAGACCACGTCTTGCTGGCCCCAGGCGATGAGCTGCGCCGCGTGCCCGATGCAGTGCGCGCTGGTGGCGCACGCCGAGGTGATCGAGTAGTTGACGCCTTTGATTGCGAAGGGTGTCGCCAGGCATGCCGACACCGTGCTGCCCATCGTTCGCGTGACCATGAACGGCCCGACGCGCTTGATGCCCTTGGTACGCAGCGTGTCGGCGGCCGACACCTGGTTGGCGCTGGAGGCGCCGCCGCTGCCGGCGACGAGCCCGGTGCGCGGGTGCGAGACCTGCGCCGGCGTCAGGCCCGAGTGTTCGATCGCCTGCTTCATCGAGAGCCAGGCGTACGCCGCCGCGTCGCCCATGAAGCGCAGCGTGCGCCGGTCGATCGCCGACTCCAGCTCCAGCGCCGGCCGGCCGCTGACCTGGCAGCGCAGGCCACGCTCGGCGTAGACGGGGTTGTGGCGGATGCCCGAGCGGCCCTCGCGCAGGCTGGCCGCCACTTCGTCGGTGTTGTTGCCAAGGCTCGAGACGATGCCCTGGCCGGTGACGACCACGCGCCGCATCAGAAGTCCTCGGTCGAAGTGAAAAGGCCCACCTTGAGATCGGTGGCAGTGTAGATCTCGCGGCCGTCGGCCAGCACGCAACCGTCGGCGATGCCCATCACCAGTTTGCGCTCGATCACGCGCTTCACGTCGAGCCGGTAGCCGACCTTGCCCACCTTGGGCAGCACCTGGCCGAAGAACTTGATCTCGCCGGCGCCGAGCGCGCGGCCGCGGCCGGGGTTGCCGCGCCACGCGAGCCAGAAGCCCACCAGTTGCCACAACGCGTCGAGGCCGAGACAGCCCGGCATCACCGGATCGTTCTCGAAGTGGCAGCCGAAGAACCACAGGTCGGGCCGGATGTCGAGCTCGGCCTCGATCCGGCCCTTGCCGTGCGTGCCGCCGCTGTCGTCGATGCGCACGATGCGGTCGAACATCAGCAGGTCCGGCAGCGGCAACTGCGCGTTGCCCGGGCCGAACAGTTCGCCGCGGCCGCAGGCGAGAAGATCCTCGCGGCTGTAGGCGTGGCGGCCTTGGGCGCGCTGGCTCGCGCGCAGGGACGTTTGCGTCATGGGGCAGTGAGGGTTCGGATCTTGGAGGCGGGGGCAGGCGCAGGGTTCGGCCAGGCCCGGCCCATCGGACGTACAGCGACATTTTGCCTGCCCCGCCAGCGGCACCGCTGTTGCCTGCGCCGACGCGCCGCGGCCTCAGCGTGTGGGCTCCGGAGCAAGGCCGTGACGCGACCACATCAGCCAGGCGCCTGCAGGGGTGCGCAACGCGGTGGTCAGCGCGATGCGGTCGGGGCGTACCGAGACGGCGAAGTGCTGCCCTGCATCCTTGCTGGTTGCACGCAGGCCGTCGAGTCCGACCAGCAGCACCTCGGCCCCGCCCGCCGCGAAGCCGGTGACCGAGCTCTTGTTGTCGAGATCGATGCGCGTCCAGTGCTGTCCGCCGTCGCTGCTGCGGTAGACGCTGCCGCGCTGGCCGCCGACTACGAGGGTGTCATCGGCCAGCGCGATGCCCGCCCACAACGACCCCGCATAGCCGGTGCTTTGATAGACCCAGGTGCGACCCTGGTCCGCCGAGCGCAGCACCAGGCCGCGCTCGCCGGTTGCCCACAGCCGCCCTCGTGCGTCGGCGAACAGCGACAGCAGGTTGGCATCGGCCCGGGTCGACCCCGGCGGTGGCGCCAGCGTCTGCTGCACCCAGGTCTGGCCACCGTCGTCGGTGGTCAACACGAGCGACCACAGTCCGACCGCCACGCCACGTTGCGGGTCGAAGAAGTGGACGGCGAAGAGCGGTCGGTCCTCGGCCGTGTCGATGCGCTGGATGCGCCAGGTTTCGCCGCCGTCGGCGGTCGCCAGAATGGCGCCCCAATGGCCCACGGCCCAGCCGTGTCGGGCGTCGGCGAACGCCACTGCCGTCAGGGTCGAACTGAGCGGCACCTGCTTGGCCTGGCGCGAGGTCTTGCCGAAGTCGTCGGACAGCAGCACGATGCCTTGGTCGCCCACGGCCACCGCGCGTGGCCCGGCCCAGGCAGCGCCGAGCATCATCGCTTCGGCGGCGATCGGCGAGGCCACCGCGGGCGTCGGCTCGAGCGGCTTGGCCGCGCCGGCCTGCCCCCAGGCGACAGCCACGAGCAGCGCAGCGATCACGGCGTGCGGAGAGAGGGCCATGGCACTGCCTCAGTGGCTGCCGAGCAAGCCCGGCGCGCGCACCGCCGAGCGGCGCGGGAACAGCCGCTCGAGCCAGACCGCGAAGGCCGGCAGCACCGTCATCGCCATCACCATGTTGACCATGAACATGAAGGCAAGCAGCTTGCCCATGTCGGCCTGGAACTTCAGCGCCGAGAACGACCACGTCGCGACCCCGATCGCCAGCGTGATGGCGGTGAAGATGGTCGCCGTGCCGACCTCGAGAATCGATTGCTCCAGCGCCTTGACGATGCCCTGCCCGTGGGCGAGGTGCAACTGCAGCCGGTTGTAGATGTAGAAGGCATAGTCCACACCGATGCCCACCGCCAGCACCATCACGGGCAGCGTCGCCACGGTGAGGCCGATCTCGAACTCCTTCATGAACCAGTAGCCGATGAAGGTGCCGATCGTCAGCGGCAGGCAGCACGCCAGCACCGCGCGCAGATCGCGATAGACCGCGAACACCAGCAACGCGATCGCCGCGTAGACGTAAAGCATCATCGGCAGCTCGCTGCGCGTGACCTCGTCGTTGACGGCCGCCAGCACGCCGGCGTTGCCGGCCGCGAGCCGGATCTTGACGCCCGGCATCGGATGGCCGGCGCGAAACGCCTTCGCGGCGGCGATCACGCGGCTGATCGTCGTCGCCTTGTGATCGGCGAGGAACAGGTGCACCGCCGTCATGCTGCAGTCCTTGCGCATCGTGCCCGGAACGCGGCTGATCTCGATGGCGAGCCCGGCGTAGTTGGCGGGGTCGATCGGGATCACGGCCATCTTCGGGTTGCCCTCGTTGTAGCCTTCGCTGTACTGGCGCAACTGGCTCGAGAACGACGAGATCGAGACCACGCCTGGCACCGCGCGCATCGCCCACACGAAACGATCCTGGTAGGCGCCGATCGCCACGTTCTCGCACGACTCGGGCGGCGCCTCGAAGGCCACGCTGATCCAGTCGAGGCCGACGTCGTAGTGCTCGGCGATCGAGACCGAATCCCGATTGAAGCGGGCGTCGGCGCGCAACTCCGGTGCGCCGGCTTGCAGCGTGCCGATGACGCGATCGCGGCTTTGCCACACCGCAGTGACGAAGACCAGGCCCGAAACGGCGAGCACGATCGCGGCGCTGCGCGGCTCGGCCACGCGCGCCAGCAGGCGCAGCCAGCGCGCGCGCTCGATGCGCTTGCGTTCGGCCTTGTCGGTGTAGGCCCGGCCGACCTCGAAGTACGAGGCGCCCAGCGGCAGCATCACCAGGTTGGTGACGATCTTGTAGGCCACGCCGAGCGCGGCGGTGACGGCAAGCTCGCGCACCATCGGGATCGGAATCAGCACCAGCGTCACGAACGACACGAAGGCGGTGACCAGCGCCAGTGTGCCGGGAATCAGCAGGCCGGTGAAGCTGGCGCGCGCCGCCTGGTCGGTGGTCTTGCCGTGCGAGATCTCGCGCACGATGAAATTGATCTGCTGCACGCCGTGCGACACGCCGATGGCGAACACCAGAAACGGCACCAGCACGCCCAGCGGGTCGAGGCCGTAGCCGAGCAGCTGCAGCGTGCCGAACTGCCACACCAGCGAGACCAGCGAGCAGCCGATCGCCAGCGCCGTGAAGCGCAGCGAGTGGCAGTACCAGTACACCGCCGCCGCCGTCAGCAGCAGCGCGACGAGGCAGAACTCGAGCACCGCGGCGGCACCGTCGGCGATGTCGCCGATCTGCTTGGCGAAGCCGATGATCTGGATCTCGAAGTCCTGGTCCTCGAACTTGTCGCGGATCTGCCGTTCGAGCACGCGGTTGTAGGCCACGTAGTCGATGTGCACGCCGTGCTGGTCGTACTCGTTGAGCTCGGCCGTGATCATCGCGCTCGTCTGGTCGCGCGCCACCAGGGTGCCGACGTAGCCGCCGAGCGCGGTCGTGCGCGCGATGGTGGCGATGGTCTCGGCGTCGAGGTTGTCCGCGGTCACCGTGCCCGGGATGATCGGGTCGGCGCGAAAGCCCTCTTCGGTGATCTCGTTGACGAACGAGTTAGGGGTCCACAGCGACTGCACGCTGCCGCGCGACACGTTGGGCAGGAACATCACCGCCTGCGTCACGTCGTACAGCCGCTTCAGGCTGGCCGGGGTCCAGAGCTTGCCGTCGCGCGCGCGCACGACGATCGTCAGCCGGTTGGCGCCCAGCAGGTCGTCGCGATACTGCTTGAAGGTCTCGATGTACTCGTGGCCGATCGGCAGTTGCTTCTCGAAGCCGGCGTCCATGCGCAGGCGGGCGGCGAAGAAGCCCATCACCAGGGTCAGCGCCGCCAGCGCCCACAGCACGGCGGCGCGACGCCGGAACAGCAAGGCCTCGAGGCGCTGCAGTCCGCGCACCAGCGCGGAGGGGCCCGCAGGCGATGCGCCGCCCGCCGGGGGTGCGATGGGCCCGGCGTTCAAGTTCGGCGATCGCCGCGCGGCGCGGCGATGGTCGTCGGATCAGAAGTTGCGCGACAGCACCACACCGAAGAAGTCGCGATCGCGAAGGGGTTGGTCCAGCGGCGAGGAGCCGCCCCAGAATGTCGCGTAGTTCACGGCGACCTGCCAGGTGGCCGGGTTCCTGATGAAGCTGACGATGAAGTTCGCCGAGCTGGCGCCGGACATGAACAGGCCCGACAGGTTCGGCGTATGCCCCGACAGCGCGCGGAAGTAGTAGATCTCCGGCACCACTTGCCAGCCCGGGATCACCGTGCCGTCGTAGACCCAGCTGAAGTCGAAGTTGATGCCCGACGACGTCTTGCTGCCGAGCGCCTCGGGAGCAGCGGCCGGATCGGTCAACTGGCCCCAGCCCCAACCGCCCGCGGTGATGAGGTCGCCACCGTAGCTCTGCTGCAGGTTGGGGTAGCGGATCATGACCGCCTCGGCCAGCAAGGTGGCGGTGTCGGCGCCGAGCATCTTGAGGAACCCGCCGCCCGTGCTGGGGGTGAGGCTGAGCAGACCGGTCACCGCCCACTGCCAGCGCGCCGAGTCGACCCAGCAGTTGCCGTTCTGCGAAGCGCAGCCGCTGGTGGCGGCGTTCAGCGCCACTGCGTCCCTGGGTCGATACGACAACTCGGTGCCGACGGCCAGGTCGCCCACGGGGAAGTTGGCGCTGAGGCCGTACATGCGCCGGTTCTTCGCATAGGCCCAGCCCATGACCCCCGTGTTGTCGATGTTGAGGCTGAAGTTGGGCGTCTTGTCCTGGTAGGCCATCGCGTAGGCGCCCAGGTTGAGCTGCGTCCCTGCGGGCTGGTAGCGCAGCGCGACACCCCATTGGTTGCCGTTGGACGGCTCGACCTCGGCCAGACCGTACGCATCGTGGCCCTTGCCGAGGCCATTGACCACCGACCAATAGCTGCCGGTCGGCGGAAAGTAGCTCGCGTTCCAGGCGAACTGCACATAGGCCTCGAGGTTGAACCCGTGGCCCAGCCCCGAGCTGACGCTCAGGATCGGCGCCGGCAGGTACACCTCCTTGAGCTGCGTGCCGGGTTGCGACAGCCGCATGATGTCGAGCGCGTTGGTGGCGTTGATGCCACCCGGCAGGAACAGGCTCTCGCCCCAGTTGATGACCTGGTACCCCAGGCGCACCCGGGCCTGCTGATCGCCGACCTGGAAGCTCTTGCTCAGCCACAGATCGAGCAGCCGGGCCTTGAACCGCAGCGCGTCGCGAGCATCATCGGCCAGGCCGTCGGTGACCGCCGGAGGCGGCGGCGTCGTGAGGCTGGTGATGCCGGTGGTGTTGGTCGCCACGGGGTCGGCGACCCAGTTGAAGCGGAACAGGAAGTCGATGTCCTTGGGTGCCCTCAGCAGCAACTCGTGCGTGCCCTTGAGGTAGCCGGTGAACAGGTCGTGCTTGCCGTAGTTGAGGTTGCCCTGGTCACCGAGCAGCGAAGTCGGCGCCAGGCAGCCGGCGGGCGCATCGGGGCCGGTTGCGCCGGCGGTGATCAGGTTGCAGTTCGGATTCGACGCGCGCAGACCCATTCCCGCCTGCACGGTCGAGTCGAAGTTGCCACGGACGTCACCGGCCTCGAAGGTGAAGGCCTGCGCAGCGCCGCAAGCGATGCCCAGCGCAGCGAGCACTACCGGCTGCAGGACGAATCGTGTTTGATGCATGACGTGTCTCCGTTTCGAGTTCTGGTCCGAGAGCCGTTGCGTCAGCGGGTGCTGATCGAGCGCAGGTTGTCCGACGTGTAGAACGACGCCTTGAAGCGCGGCCCGCTCGGATCGGTCACCCAGCGCACGTCGCTGCCGGTGCCGGCGGCATGCATGTCGAAGACATAGCGGCCTTCGGTGATGTTGTACTGGACGAAGGCCGAAACGTCGCAGGTCCCGGTCTCGTAGACCGGAATCAGGAAGCCCTCGCGCACCTTGAACAGCTTGCCTTGGGCATCGAAGTCCTCGGCCATCACGAGGTTCCAGCTGTCCTCGTCGAGATAGAACGTGCGCTTGGGCGCCGTGTGCCGCATGCCCTGCTTGACCGTCGCCTCGATGACCCAGACGCGGTGCAGTTCGTAGCGCCGATGTCCGGCATCGATGAAGTCGGGCTTGGCGATGTTCTCGAACTTGGTCTTGAAGTCGTAGGCGCCGAACGAGTTGTACGGCACGTACAACTCTTTCTTGCCGGCCAGCTTCCAGTCGAAGCGATCGAGCGTGCCGTTGAAGACGAACGGCTCGTCGAGCGTGTACTGGTTCTCCATCCCGATCTGCGGCGAGTCGTACGAGTAGGTCGGCATGCGCCGCACGCGACGCTGGCCGGGGAAGTAGTAGAAGGTCTCGCTGCCCGGCTCGTCGAGGAAGTAGGTGATCGCCAGCGCCTGCCCCGCCAGCGCGGTCGGCGAGTT
>DASURM010000511.1:0-9223 GCA_036280035.1 Burkholderiaceae bacterium
CCCTGCCGCCGGGCACCGCGCCGTACACGACCGAGGAGATCACTCGCTTGCGCAGCACCCGGCCGGTGGATGTGATGGCGGTGCGCGCCAATCTGGTGAAGCTGCTCCCGCCAGCAGCGGGCGCGAGGGTGCTCCGCTAGAACGGCAGCGATCGGGCGCTGGCCTGCGCAATCCGCGAGTCCTCGCACCGTTAGCCAGGCGGTTTTCGCCCGCCTGCTGAACACCAGCGTGTCCACGGTGCAGAAGTGGGGATCGGTCAGAAGCGGCCGACCGGCACCGCCCTCAAGCTCTTGCACTTGGTGAAGAAGCTGGGGCTGGAGGTCGTGGCGTGACGCGAGTGCGCACGCCACCGTTCCCCTATCAATGCTCCTGCCGCGCCCGCGCGCGGCGCAAGGTCTCCGACGGCAGTTCGGCGAAGAGCTTCTTGTAGTCGGCCGAGAAGTGGCCGAAGTGCCAGAAGCCCCATCGCGCGGCGACCTCGTAGACGCTGACGTTCGGGCCGTCGTCGCGGCCGAGATCGCGCCGCGCCGCATTCAGGCGCATCGCCTTCAGGTAGCGCCCGGGACTCACCCCCAGCGTGTCCTGGAAACAGTAGCCCAGCTTGCGCGGGCTGGCGCCGACCCGCCGGCAGACCTCGAACAGACTCGGCGGCTCGTCGGGCCGCGCGAGCACCAGCTCGCACGCGCGATCGACGACGCGCTTGCGGCTGTCGATGCGCAGCAAGCCGTCGTCGCGGTAGGCGCCGGCCATGGCGTCGATCAGCGTCAGCAGCAGGTCATCGCGCATGCGCTGGCGTGCCGCGCCGTCGCGCAGGCACTCCGGCCGTTCGACCGCCACCTCGATCGCCGATAGCAGCATGCCGCGCCACGGTGCCAGCGCGGCCTCGGGGGAAGTCATCGCCAGCAAGGTATCGGGCTCGAGCCGCAACCCCATGTCGGCCATCGACTCCACCGCCGACTGCAACTCGTCAGCGTCGACCACCACCCCGGCCACCGTGCAGTCGGGCGGCGTGCAGATGTCGAGTTCGGTGCCGTTGCACATCAGCAGCGTGCCGGTGCCCGTTTGCACGCCGTTGATCGACAGCGCTCCGCGGCCTTGCAACATCGCGCCGATGCCGCACGAATCGGGCAGCAAGGTGCCGCGCTGACGGATCCGTCGCGTCGTGGTCTCGGCGAACAACTGCAGGCCCGGCAGGCGGATGTCGGTGAACCGGCCTTCGAAGCGCCCGCAGTCGATCTGGTCGTAGCGCAGATCCCAGCCCTGCAACTGGCGCACGTGTTCGTCGATGCTCTGGGAGCTGGCGCAGCGCACGGCGATCGGGTCGGCACACACGGGCGGCGACTCGCCCGCGTCGGTGGCCAAGGCGAGACTCATCGCGTGATTCCCCGGGATGTCGGCGTCGAAACCTACGGCTCGAGCGCTGCCGACGACATGATCTGCATCACGCTTTCTTGATGCTGATCACCTGCGGCTGCGTCACCGCCTTGAGACCGTCGACGCCGAACTCGACGCCCCAGCCCGAGCCCTTGACGCCGCCGAACGGCACCATCGGGTGGATCATCCCGTGCTGGTTGATCCACACCGTGCCGGCCTGGATGCGAGAGGCCACCGCCGTGGCCTTGGCGATGTCGGTCGACCAGACCGAGGCGCCCAGGCCCGCATCGAGCCGGTTGGCGCTGGCGATCGCCGAATCGACGTCCTTGTACTTGATGATCGGCAGCACCGGGCCGAACTGCTCTTCGTCGACCAGCGCCGCGCCGTCGGCGATGTCGGTGACGATCGTCAGCGGGTAGAAGTTGCCCGGCCCGCCCTTGGGCTTGCCGCCGCAGACGATGGTGGCGCCGCCGGCGCGCGCCTTGTCGACCAGCGCAACCACCTTGTCGTACTGCATGCGGTTCTGGATCGGCCCCATCACGACACCGGCGTCCATGCCGTTGCCCATCGGCATCGCTTCGGCGAGGCCCTTGAGTTCGGCCACCACCGCGTCGTGCAGGTTCTCGGGCACGTACAGGCGCTTGGCACAGGCGCAGGTCTGCCCCATGTTGATGAAGGCGCCCCAGAACAGGCCCATCGCCATCGCCTTGGGGTCGGCGTCGGGCAGCATGATCGCCGCGTCGTTGCCGCCGAGTTCCATCGTCGTCGGCGTCAGATGCTTGGCCGCCGCGGCGGCGATGCGCGCGCCGGTCGCACCCGATCCGGTGAACATGATCTTGTCGACGTCGGGGTTGTCGACCAGCAGCGCGCCGACGTCGCCGGGGCCGCTGACCGTGTTGACGACGCCGGGCGGCAGCAACTCGGCGATCAGCCGCATCATCTCGAGCGTGCCGATGCTGGTGTACTCCGACGGCTTGAGCACCACGGTGTTGCCGGCGCGGATCGACGGAATCACCTGCCAGATCGCGATCAGCAGCGGCCAGTTCCACGGCGCGATGGCCGCGATCACGCCGAACGGCTTGCGGTGCACCTCGTCGCGCCGCGTGGCGTCTTCGAAGGCCAGATCGACCGGCAGATCGAGACTGGCCGGCACCTGCGTCCAGACCTCGCAGCCCCACACCTCGAAGCGCGCGCCGGGCACCTGATCGGGCCCGACGCCGCCGAGCGGCTTGCCCTGCTCGCGCGTGACCCAGCTCGCCAGGTAGTCGGCGTTGGCCTTGATGGCCTCGGCAACCTTCATCATCAAGGCCTTGCGATCGGCATCGGGCCGCGCCGCCCAGGCGGGCTGCGCGGCCTTGGCGGCCGCCACCGCTTGCGCCACCTGCTCGGCGCTGGAGTGCGGCACCAGGCCGAGCACCTCGCCGGTGGCAGGGTTTCTCGATTCGAAGGTGCGCATCGAGCCGACGGCGCTCCCATTGACGATGTTGTCGTAGGTCTTCACGGCAATGCTCCTCCGGCCCGATGCGCCGATGCGAATCTGCAGTGTCCGGCTCGCGCGCGCCTTGATCCATCGCGAACATTCGCAGCGGGAAAACCCGTGCCGGTGCGCAGCAGGCTCACCGACTCGCTGCGGCAAGCGCGGCGCTGCCATGTGTGCATGGCGCGACCTGGCGCCGCTTCGTCGCAAGGGTTTCCCCCAGGCGAACCGTTCGCGTTTCGGATAAAGCCGCACGCGTCCACGCCGCAGACTCGCTCATTCAGTCGGCCCGACCAAGCTGAATCCAAGCTTGCGACTCAGCGATTCCAGCAGGAGACCCCCGGTCATGACTTCACCGCTGCCATCGAGCGCCGCGCGGCCACGCGAGACCCTGCATCCCGAGAAGCTGGGGGTCTGGTCGATCGTCTTCTTCGTCGTCGCAGCCGCGGCGCCGCTGGTCGGAATGACTGGCGCGTTGCCGCCGGCGATCGCGCTGGGCAACGGCGCCGCGGCGCCCGGTGCCTACCTCGTGGTGGGCCTGACCCTGCTGCTGTTCAGCGTCGGCTATGCGGCGATGAGCCACCGCGTCACCAACGCCGGCGCCTTCTTCACCTACGTCGGGCGCGGACTCGGGCCGCAAGCGGGCCTGGCCTCGGCCTTCGTATCGATCATCGCGTACCTGACCATCCAGCTCTCGATCTACGGCTTCTTCGGCGGGCTGATGTCGGTGCAGGTCGGCGTGCTGCCGTGGTGGGGCTGGTGCGCCATCGCCTGGGTGCTCGTGACGACGCTCACGCTGTGCCAGGTCGACGTCGGTGCCAAGCTGCTCGGCGTCCTGCTGGTGATGGAGTTGGGCTGCCTGCTGATCACGGCAGTCACCATACTCTTCCAAGGCGGTCCCGAAGGCCTGAACTTTGCCGCCTCGTTCAACCCGTCGGCGATCCTGGCCGGAGGGTTGACCGGATCGGCCGGCATCGCGCTGGCGTTTGCCTTTGCATCGTTCATCGGCTTCGAGGCCTCTGCCATCTACGGCGAAGAGGCGAAGAATCCGAAGACGGCGGTACCGCGCGCCACTTACCTGGCGGTGGCCGTCATCACCGTGCTGTTCGCGCTGACGTCGTTCGCCGTCGTCACCGGTCTCGGCTCGTCCAAGGTCGTCGAGCAGGTCGTCGCGCTGTCCACGGTCGACAAGGTGCCGCTCACTGACCCCGCCGCGGTGCTCTTCTCGGTGGCACGCCAGTATGTGGGTGGGTGGATGGCCGCCGCGATGGGCGTGCTCGTGCTGTCGAGCCTGTTCGCCGGGCTGCTGGCGTTCCAGAACTCGGCCAGCCGCTACCTGTTCGCGCTCGGTCGCGCGCGAGCGCTGCCGGCCGCGCTCGGGCGCGTGAACCGGCTGGGTGCGCCGGGCAATGCGGCGTTCGCGACCTCGGCCATCACCGGGCTCGTGATCGCGATCTTCGTCGTCGCGGGGCTCGATCCGGTGTTGAACATGTTCTTCTGGTTCAGCGGGCTGGCCGTCGTCTCGATCGTGCTGATCGAGATCCTGGTCTGCGTGGCGGTGGTGGTGTTCTTCAACGGCAACCCCGGCACCGAAGGCGTGTTCGTCTCCAAGGTCGCTCCCGTCCTGGCGGCCATCGGCCTGGTGCTCGGCGAGTACCTGCTGATGTCGCGCTTCGGCCTGTTGTCCGGTGCCGTGGCCACGGGGGTGGATCCGACGACGACCGCGTGGGGCCTGAGCCCGCTGGGCTGGGCGCTGGTGCTGTTGCCGTTCGCGGTGCTCGTGGTCGGCTATGTCTACGCACACGGCCGCGGGCAGCGCGAGGAGTTGCTGCAGGACATCCTCGTCTGACGGCGACCGCCTCGCCGCGACGCGCCTTGGACGACGACGAACTTCTTCGCGTGCAGCGCCGGCTGCGCAGGCGGCTGTTCGAGGGCAGCGCGGCGATCCGTTGGCGGCCGGGGCGTGAACTGGCGGCGCAGTTGCTGCTGTACCTCGACGATTCGCACGCCTGTTGGCGGATCACCACCGAATGGCTGCGCGACACGCTCGACGCCGACCGCGTCGACGGCGGCTTCGGCGGCTTCGTGGGCGTCGGCGGACGGGCGCGACACTATGTGGCGATCGCCGAAACGCGGCGCAGCTCGAACCCGTTGCCGTCGGTGCTGGGGCTCGAGTTCAATGCCTTCGAGCCCGGCATGCGGGCGGTGTGGGGCGAGCCCGCAGTGGCGGCCATCGGCGACGTCTCGCAAGAGCGCAGCTTCACCTCGGGCATGCGCAGCGCCTTGCACGAAGTGGGGACGGCGGCCAAGCTCGCGCTGCCCGTGCGCGACGGTGCGCGCCCGGTCGGCATCATCTGCGCGGACTGGCATCGCGAGTCGCCGCGCTGGGACGCCGAACTCTGTATTCAAGTGGGCCTGCTTGCGCAGGTCGCGCTCGGCCCGCTGTTGGCCGCGTCGGCGCGGCTCGACCTCGGGCACCGGGCGGAAGCGGAGGCCGGCCGCGCGCCCTGCGCGCTGCAGCCGCGCGAGGCGCAGGCGCGCCCGCGCGAACTCGCCGAGCTGACGCCGGCCGAGTTCAGGGTGGCGCAACTGGTCGCCATGGGCCTGAGCTACAAGGAAGTGGCGCGCCAGATCGAACGGTCGCTATCGACGGTGGACCACCAGTTGCGCAGCATTCGGGACAAGCTCGGCGTGCGCTCGACCGCGCGCCTGGTGCACGTGCTCAACGAGCGGCTGGAGCGACTTCGCCTGTGATCGCCCTTCGGCCTGGCGTGGCGGCGACTCGCGCCACAACCGGCACCTACAACAGGCCCAGCACCTTTGCCATCTCGTCGATCAGGCCGCGCTGGAACGCGGCAAGCTGCGCATTCGGCTGCCAGGCCTCGAACAGTTCGATGAACGGGTCTTCGACCCCCAGGCTCTCGCCGGCCAGAGCCTCGACGACCGCGTGGCCGCAGAAAGGGACGACGGCCTCGGCGTCGCCGCCTTCGTGAACGACGACGAGCCGGCCGCCGCAGTGCCGATCGGCCAGCGTCATCGCCGTCTCGGTCAGCATGCGGTACGAACCACCGTGCAGCAACATGCGCGACAGCGGGTCGACGCCGTTGGCGTCGAAGGCGCTGGCCACGATCAGCAGCTCGGGTCGGAAGCGATCGATGGCCGGAACGACGATGCGCTGCATCGCGTGCCGATAGGCGTCGTGCCCGCCGCCGGGCAGCAGCGGTACGTTGATGTTGAACCCCTCGCCGCGGCCGGCGCCGCGTTCGCCCACGCCGCCGCAGCCGGGCGGGAAGCAGCCCTCCTGATGCAGCGACACGGTGAGCACATCGTCGCGCTCGTAGAACAGGGTCTGCGTGCCGTTGCCGTGATGCGCGCCCCAATCGAGCACCGCGATGCGCTGCACGCCATGCGCGTGTCGTGCCGCCTCGATCGCGATCGCGATGTTGGCCAGCAGGCAGAAGCCCATCGACATGTCGGCCAGGCAATGCTGGCCTGCCGGGCGCGACATCGCGTAGGCATTGCGGTAGCGCCCGGCCGCGACGCCATCGACCGCGTGCAGCACCAGGCCGGCGGAAAGCTTGGCCGTCTCGTAGCCGCCCGGGCCGAACGGCGCGAAGTCACCCAGTTCACCGCCGTCGGCGTCGGACAAGCGCTTGAAGCGATCGAGGTACAAGCGCGGGTGGATGCGCAGCAGATCGCTCTCGGTGGCCATCGGCGCACTGCGGAAGTCGACCTTGCCAGCCAGCCCCGAGACCTGCATCAGCGAAATCATGCGGCGTTGGGGCTGCGGCGATTGCGCGGACACCGCACCTTCGGCCGGCTGCACCCAACCCCCGACGCGGGCCATGAGGGCGATGCCGCCGGCCGCGCTGTGCCACAGGCAGCGCTCGTCGTGGAAGAAGCCGGTGCGCACGCTCGGGATTCTGCAAACCGCCGCCGCGGCGCGGTATCCCGATTCGGCAAGGAGGCGTGCGTCTTCGATTCACGCGTTTCGTGAGCTTGCGGTAACGCCCGAAGCGAGCGGCCTGTCGCCCAGCGGAGGAGCGGGGCACAATCCCGCGAGCCGGCGGCACGCCGCGGCGCCAACAACGACGAGGAGACTCTCGCCCATGGGCGAAACCATCGACCAGGTGCGGCTGAACTTCAACCCGCAGGCGCAGCTCGGCCTGTCGCTGGTGCTGGCGCTGGTGATGTTCGGCATCGCGCTGGACCTGCGCATCGCCGACTTCAAGGCCGCGCTGAAGACGCCCAAGGCGCTGGCCATCGGCCTGGTCAGCCACCACCTGCTGTTTCCGGCGTTCACGTTCGGGCTGATCCAGTTGATCAGGCCGCTGCCGTCGATCGCGCTGGGCATGCTGCTGGTGTCGGCGTGCCCGGCCGGGCACATCTCGAACTTCTTCACCCACCGCGCGCGCGGCAACGCGGCGCTGTCGGTGTCGATCAGCACGCTGTCGACGCTGGGCGCGCTCGTCTTCACGCCGCTCAACGTCGCACTGTGGGGCTCGCTCGACCGCGAGACCAACGCGCTGCTGCGCTCGTTCTCGATCGACCCGCTGCACATGCTGGCCGACCTGGCGCTGATCCTCGGCCTGCCGCTGGCCGCCGGCATGTGGGTCGCGCACCGCCACGCCGCGCTGGCCAAGCGGGTGCACGGGCCGATGCGCAACTTCTCGCTGCTGGTGCTGATCGGCTTCGTGCTCGGCGCGCTGGCGCTGAACTGGGGCTTCTTCCTGCAGTGGGGGCGCTACGTGGTGGTGGTGGTGTTCATCCACAACGCGTTCGCCCTGGCCATCGGCTACGCCCTGGCGCGCGCCGCGGGGCTGGCCGAGCGCGACTGTCGCGCGGTCGCCTTCGAGACCGGCATCCAGAACTCGGGCCTCGGCCTGGTGCTGATCTTCAACTTCTTCGGCGGCCTCGGCGGCATGGCGATCGTCACCGCCTGGTGGGGCATCTGGCACATCTTCGCCGGCATGGCGCTGTCGACGTACTGGATGCGGCGCGTTCCGGCCGCGTCGGCGGCATGACCGCGCGCGCGGTGCTGGTCACTGGCGGCGGCGGCTACCTCGGCACTCAAGTGGTCGCGGCGCTGGCTGCGCGCGACGCGGGCAGCGTGGTGAGCCTCGACGTGCGCGAGGCACCCGCCGAGCGGCGCCTGGGCGGCGTCGTCTACGCCACGGCCGACATCCGCGAGCGCGCAGGCATCGAGGCGCTGCTGCGCGAATACCGCATCGACACCGTCGTGCACCTGGCGGCGATCGTCACGCCGGGCCGCAAGGCCGATCGCGACTTCGAGTACCAGGTCGACGTGGTCGGCACGAAGAACGTGCTCGACGCCTGCGTCGCCGCGGGCGTGGGTCACGTGGTGGTCTCGTCGTCGGGTGCGGCCTACGGCTACCACGCCGACAACCCGGCCTGGCTGACCGAAGACGATCCCGTACGCGGCAACGAGGAGTTCGCGTACTCGTGGCACAAGCGCCTCGTCGAGGAGATGCTCGCGCAGTACCGCAAGAATGCGCCGCAGCTGCAGCAGACGGTGTTTCGCATCGGCACCATCCTCGGCGAGACGGTGGCCAACCAGATCACCGCGCTGTTCGACAGGCCACGCCCGCTGGCCATCGCCGGCGCCGACAGCCCGTTCGTCTTCATCTGGGACCGCGACGTCGTCGGCGCGATCGCGCACGCGCTCGCGGACGGGCCGCCAGGCGTCTACAACGTCGCCGGCGACGGCGCGCTGACGATCCACCAGATCGCCGCGCGCATGGGCAAGCGCTGCCGCGTGCTGCCGCCTTGGCTGCTGCAGGCGGCGCTGTGGCTCGGCAAGCGCCTCGGCCTGACGCAGTACGGTCCCGAGCAACTGCGCTTCCTGCGCTACCGCCCGGTGCTCGCCAACCGGCGGCTGAAGGAGGTGTTCGGCTACCGCCCGGGCAGAACCTCGGCCGAGGTGTTCGATCTGTGGTGGCAGACGCGGCGCGCGCGCAAAGACCCATGAGCGCGGTGGGCTGCTCCCGCGCACCCATCGCGCAGCACGCAGTGCCAAGGGTGGTCGGGTAACCATGGCGGCGGCGCGCGAGATGCGAGACCGCGACGTCGTCGTCACCGGCGCTGCGGGCGGGCTCGGCACTGCGCTGGCTGAGTGCTATGCCGCCCTCGGCGCCAAGCTCGCGCTGCTCGACCTCGACGCCGCGCGCGCCGAGGCGCTGGCCGCTCGGCTGCGCGCGCAAGGTGCGAATGCCCACGCTTTCGGCTGCGACATCGCCGACGAGGGCGCGTGCAGCGCGGCGATCGCGCAAGCGCGGCGCGCGCTCGGTGGCATCGACCTGCTGGTCAACAACGCCGGCATCTCGGCGCGCCTGCTGCTGGCCGACGCGACCC
>DASURM010000512.1:0-2133 GCA_036280035.1 Burkholderiaceae bacterium
TTCGGCCGCGGTGGTCTCGCTCCAGCCGTCGAACGCGCGGTGCGCCGCCGACACCGCCTTGTGCAGCTGGTCGATCGACGCTTCGGGCAGCGCCACCAGCAGCTCGCCGGTGGCCGGGTTGAGCACCTTCTCGGCGTCGCCCTCGCCGGCGATGAACGCACCATCGATCAGCAACTGGGTCGGCAGGTTCATGGGGATCTCCTTGTGCAGGGGTGCGCGCAGCGGTTCAACGGGCGGCCGGCTCGTCCGAGCGGGTGAGGGTGTAGGCAAGCAGGATCGGCACGAAGGTCAGCGCGATGATCACCACCGCGACGACGTTGGTCACCGGCCGCTGGCGCGGGCGGATCAGCTCCTGCAGCATCCAGATCGGCAGCGTGGTCTGCTGCCCCGCGGTGAACGTGGTGACGATCACCTCGTCGAAGCTGAGCGCGAACGCCAGCAGCGCGCCGGCCAGCAGCGCCGAGCCGAGCTGCGGCGCGATCACGTGGCGCACGGTCTGGAAGCCGTCGGCGCCCAGATCCATCGACGCTTCGATCAGGTTGGGGTTCAGCCGCCGCAGGCGCGCCACCGCGTTGTTGTAGACGACCACCACGCAAAAGGTGGCGTGGCCGATCACGATGGTCCAGAACGAAAACGGAATCTGCAGCGTGTTGAACGCGCTTCTCAGCGAGATGCCGGTGATGATGCCGGGCAGCGCGATCGGCAGGATCAGCAGCAGCGTGATGGTGTCGCGGCCGAAGAACTGCGCGCGCGCCAGCGCCGCCGCGGCCAGCGTGCCGAGCACGACGGCGATTCCCGTGCTGCAGGCGGCCACCTGCAGCGACAGCTTGATCGCCGCCCACACGTCGGGCCGCTGCCACGCGACGCCGAACCACTGCGTGGTCAGCGCCGGCGGCGGGAAGACGTAGCTCTTGTCCTCGGCACTGAACGCATACAGGATGATCAGCGCCAGCGGCACGTGCAGGAACGCCACCGCGGCCCAGGCAGCGGTCTTCAAGCCCCAAGAGGCGCCTCCGAGCCCCCTCGGGGGGCGCGGCGCCGCAGCCGCCGGGGGGCGGTCATCAAAGCGCATCGAACGCCCCCTGCCTCTTCGCAATCCACAGGTAGACGCCGATCACGACGATCGGCACCAGCGAGAACGCCGCCGCGAACGGGATGTTGCCCGCCACGCCTTGCTGCCGGTAGACGATCTGCCCGATGTACAGCGTGGAGTCGCCGATCACCTGCGGGATGATGTAGTCGCCCAGCGTCAGCGAGAACGTGAAGATCGAACCCGCGGCGACCCCGGGCATCGCCAGCGGCAAGATCACGCGGCCGAAGGTGGCGCGCGGATCGGCGCCGAGGTCGCCCGACGCCTCGATCAGCGAGCCCGGAATGCGCTCGATCGACGCCATCATCGGCAGCACCATGAACGGCAGCCACATGTAGACGAACACGATGAAGGTGCCGAGGCTCGAGAAGCTCAGGCTCGGGCCGCCGACGGCCGGCAGCGCCAGCAGCGCATCGAGCAGCCACGTCAGGTGCAGGTGCTGTGCCGCCCACGAGATGGCGCCCTCGCGCGCCAGCAGCAGCTTCCACGCATACAGCCGCACCAGGTAGCTCGACCACAGCGGCAGCATCACCGCGATGTACAGCAGCGCCTTCTTCGTGCCCGCGGCGTGGCGCGCCATGTAGTAGGCGAGCGGGAAGCCCAGCGCCGCGCACGCCAGCGTCACGCACACGGCCATCGTCACGGTGCGCAGCGCGGCGTCGACGTTGGCGCGCTGGCCCAGCGCGACGAAGTTCTTCAGCGTCAGCTCGCGCACCACCTGGCCTGTAAAGTCGTCGAGCCCGAAGAACGCGTTGGCCAGCAGCGCGAGCAGCGCGCCGAGGTAGACGATGCCGAACCACAGCAGCGCCGGGCCGAGCAGCGCCAGCAGCAGCAGACCGCGCCGCGTGTACAGCAGGTCCGACAGGCGCAGGCGCAGCCCGCGCGCGGGGGGCGGCAGCGCGAGCGCAGTGGTCATGTTTCAACCTCCAGCGGATGCACCGCCTGCGCTTCCCAGTGCAGGTGCGCGGCATCGCCCACCGCGCAGCGCGGCGCTCCGTCGGGCAGGTCGGCCTGCAGCACGGTGCCGCCGACCTGCACCCGCA
>DASURM010000513.1:0-2595 GCA_036280035.1 Burkholderiaceae bacterium
CATGCCGATCGCCTGCTTCATCCGCTACCAGATCGATCCGTTCCAGCGCGATGCGTTCAAGCTCTATGCCGAACGCTGGGGGCGCATCATTCCGCGTTGCGGCGGCCACCTGATCGGCTACTTCGTACCGCACGAAGGCACCAACGACGAGGCCTGGGGGCTGATCTCGTTCGATTCGCTGGCGGCCTACGAGGCGTATCGCAAGCGCATCAAGGCCGATGCCGAGGGCCGCGCCAACTTCGAGTTCGCGCAGGACAAGCGCTTCATCGTGCGCGAGCAGCGCACCTTCGTCGAGGGTGTCGAAGGAACGCTGAACCTCGCGCCGCTGCGCGCCTGACCGGAGGACACGATGATCGCCGTCATCTTCGAGGTGGTGCCGCGCGAAGGCCACACCGATGCCTATCTGCAGATCGCCGCGGGCCTGCGCCCGCACCTGGAGTCGATCGACGGCTTCGTCTCGGTCGAGCGCTTCCGCAGCCTGACGCAGCCCGACAAGATCCTGTCGCTGTCGTTCTGGCGCGATGAAGAGGCGGTGAAGCGCTGGCGCGAGCTGGAGACGCACCGCGCCGCGCAGCACGCCGGCCGCAGCGAGCACTTCGCCGACTACCGGCTGCGCGTGGCGCAGGTGCTGCGCGACTACGGCAAGACCGAGCGCGAGCAGGCGCCGGCCGATTCGCGCGCGCGGCACGGCGGCTGAGGCCGCGGTTTCGGCGGCGCGAGCGCGCGGTCGTCGCGCGACCGCGCGCATGGCTGCGTCGCGGTGGCGCCGTCGCTCGCGGTGTGAATCGGCGGCCGGGTGTGCCGCGCGGTAGCATCGCCGCCTCTGCCCGAGGCGAGCGCGGACCCTGGCCATGCGACCGAACCTCATCTACATCGTCGCCGACGACCTCGGCGCCTCCGACCTCGGCTGCTACGGCGCCGATGCCGACGTTTCGCCGCACCTCGACCGGCTCGCGCGCGAAGGCTTGCTCTTCACGCGCGCCTACTCCAACTCGCCGGTGTGTTCGCCGGCGCGCTTCGCGATGATCACCGGCCGCTGGCAGTACCGGCTGCGCGGTGCGGCCGAAGAGCCGCTCGGCCGGCGCTCTGCCACGCTCGGCTTGCCGCCGGAGCATCCGACGCTGCCGTCGCTGCTGCGCGCGGCCGGCTACGACACGGCGCTGGTCGGCAAGTGGCACCTCGGCGCACCGCCGCAGTACGGCCCGCTGCGCAGCGGCTATGCCGAGTTCTTCGGGCCGCTCGGCGGCGCGGTCGACTACTTCTCGCACGTCGGCCCCGCCGGTGCGCACGACCTGTGGGACGGCGAGCGCGAGGATCGGCAGCAGGGCTACCTCACCGACCTGATCACCGAGCGCGCAGTCGAGTACGTGGCGCGCGAGCGCGGCGGCCGGCCGTTCTTCGTGAGCGTGCACTACACGTCGCCGCACTGGCCGTGGGAGACGCGCGACGATGCCGCCGAATCGGCGCGCATCGGCTCGGCGATCGCGCACCTCGACGGCGGCTCGGTCGCGATCTACCGCCGCATGATCCAGCACATGGACGAAGGCATCGGCCGCATCGTCGCCGCACTGCCGCCGGCGCAGCGCGCCAACACGCTGATCGTGTTCTTGAGCGACAACGGCGGCGAGCGTTTCTCGAACAACTGGCCGTTCGTCGGCGGCAAGATGGATCTGCTCGAGGGCGGCATCCGCGTGCCGCAGATCGCGTGGTGGCCGGCGCGCATCGCCGCCGGTGCGCGCAGCGAGTGGCCGACGCTGTCGATGGACTGGATGCCGACGATGCTAGCCGCGGCCGGCGTCGCGCAGGATGCGCAATACTCGTCCGATGGCGTGGATCTGTCGCCGCTGCTGGCCGACGCGTCGTGGTCGCCCGAGCGCACGCTGTTCTGGCGCATGAAGCATCGCCAGCAGGCGGCCTGCGTGTCGGGGCCGTGGAAATACCTGCGCGTCGACGGCCACGAGTACCTGTTCGACGTGCTCACCGATGGCCGCGAACGCGCCAACCTTGCCAAGCGCCACCCCGATCGCCTGGCGGCGATGCGCGAGCAGTGGCAACAGTGGGAGGCGACGATGCTCGCGATTCCGCCCGACGCGCAGGTGCACCTGCTTTGGGACGAGCGCGACATGCCGCGGCCGACGAATTGACCAGGAGACCCCGATGACGCACCCGATACGTAGCACGCTTTTCGCGCTGGCGGGCCTGCTGGCCTTCGGCGTCGCCGCCTCCGACGTCATGGCTCAGCAGTGGCCGAGCAAGCCGGTGACGCTCGTCGTTGGCACGCCGGCCGGCGGCGCGGTCGACGCCTATGCGCGCGTGCTGGCCGAGCAACTGGGCAAGCAGACCGGGGGCACCTTCGTGGTGGAGAACAAGCCCGGCGCCAACGGCAACATCAGCGCGGAGACCGTGCTGCTCGCGCCGGCCGATGGCACCACGCTGTGGATCGGCACGCAGAGCATGGTCACGATCAACCCGTCGGCGTTCGCCAAGATGCGCTGGAAGCCGTCGGACTTCAAGCCCATCGTCAAAGGGGTCGAGGCGCCGCTGGTGCTGGTGACGCACCCGTCGGTGCCGGCGCGCACGCTGCAGGAGCTGGCG
>DASURM010000514.1:0-5006 GCA_036280035.1 Burkholderiaceae bacterium
AGGCCGTCGACCTCGCCGCTGTCGAAGCCGCGCGCGTTGAGCGCGCCTTGCAGTTCGCGCACCTGGCTGCGTGACAGCGGAGGCAGGTCGCGCGGCCAGGCTGCCTGAATACCGGGGTCGCCGGCGATCCCTTGCGCCAGCAGTGCCACCGCGAGCGCGTAGTTGGTCGAATTGTTGTACGCCAGCAGTGCGCGGAAGTTGGTGCCGATCAGGAACGCCGGTCCGCGCGCGCCTGCGGGCAACCAGAGCGCGGCATCGGCGAGTTCCGGCGCGCCGTCGGCCGCGCGCACGCCATCGTCGGCCCACTGTGCGCCCGATCGTCGCGCTTGGCCGTCGGCCCTTGCGAGGTCGAAACCCGGCGGCAGCTGCACCTCGACACATGCGGGCTCGCCGGCGCGCCAGCCCGCGCCTGCGAGGTGGTTGGCGGTCGAGGCCAGCACATCGGCCGCGCTGTCCCAGAGGTCGCGGCGGCCGTCGCCGTCGGCGTCGACCGCATACGCCAGGAAGGTCGACGGCATGAACTGCGTCTGCCCCATCGCGCCGGCCCACGAGCCGACCATCTGCGCGCGCGCGAGGTCGCCGCGCTGCAGGATCTTCAGCGCCGCCATCAGCTCGCTGCGTGCCCACGCGTCGCGGCGGCCATCGAAGCCGAGCGTGGCCAAGGCGTCGATGGTCGGCGTGGTGCCGGTGTACTGGCCGTAGTTGGTCTCGATGCCCCAGATCGCGATCAGGATCGCGCTCGGCACGCCGTAGCGTGCGGCGGCGGCATCGGCCTGCGCGCGCACCTGCAGTAGCTGGTCCTGCCCGCGCGCCACGCGCTGCGCCGTGACCACGATGTCGAGATAGTCCCACACCGTGCGCGTGAACTCGGGCTGGGCGCGGTCGCGCTCGATCACGCCCGGCAGCAAGTGCACGTCGTCGAACGCCGTGTGCAACGTCGCGTCGTCGATGCCCTGCGCTTGTGCGTCGGCGCGGAACGCAGCGACCCAGTCGGCGAAGCGTTGCTCGGACGCGGCCTCGGCCGGCTCGCTCGCCGCGGGCAGTGGTGGCGCGGGTGGCATTGGCACCGCAGGCACGGCTGCAGCACTGGGCGGTTGGGCGCCCGAAGACGGTGCGCCGAACGATGGCGCAGCCGGAGTCGTCGGCGGCGGGCCGGCACAACCGGCAAGTGCGGCCATCAGCGCCGCGCCGGCGAGTCGGTGCGCCGTCCGAAGTGGGCTCGCGTGCATCGGGCCGATTCTCGCCGCGGCGGTGCGGGGCATCTGCCACATGCGCCCGAGAACTACGACACGCGCGGCAGCGCTGGCTTCTGCCGGGATCTTGGGTCGGCCGCGGTGGCCTGTCGATACTCGGTGCTGCAGGCTGCTAAGGCCCCGGCGCTCACCGGCGCCGCGAGGCGCAGCCGCCACGCTTCATCGCATGCCCCCATTGGCCACGCAACGCCATCGCTCGAACCCGCCGCGCGGCCGGCGGTCTGTGCTCTGGCTCGTTGCCGCCGGGTGGCTGCTGGCGCTGGCCGGCGCGTTCGCGGCCGACGACTCCGCGGCGCCCAGCAACGGCGCTGCGTCGGACCCCAGCCGGTCCGCGGTGGCCACCGTGGTCGCCGGGATCGTCAGCTACACACGCTGGCCGGGCGAGCCGCGGGCGGTGCGCCTGTGCACGGTGGGCAAGGGCCGTGGCGTCGACGACCTGCTGGAAAGCGGTGATCTCGGATCGGCGCAACTCGGCGTGCCGGTGCTTGCCCGTGCCGGTGTTGCCGCGGCACTCGACGAATGCGACGCCATCTACGTCGGTTCGCTGCCCGGCGATGGCGCTCATCGCTTGGTCAAGGCAGCCATCGGCCGGCCGGTGCTGTTGATCGGCGAGGGGGCCGAGTTCTGCACCGACGGCGGCATGTTCTGCCTGCAGCCCGCGGCGCCGGGCTTCGCGGTCAATCTCGACGCGCTGGCCCGCAGCGGGCTCAAGGTCAATCCGCGGGTGCTGCGCATCGCGCGCCAGCCGACGGTGAGCGGCTCATGAACGGCGCTCGCCAACCGTTGCTGCAGGCGCTGCGCGCCGCCCATGTGCGCCTGGGCGTGTCGGCGGTGATCGCGGCCGGGCTCGTGCTGACGCTGCTGTCGCTGCTGACGCTGCGCAGCTACGTCGAACAGAACCTGCAGCTGGTGGCGCGCTCGATCGCCTACACGGCAGAGCCGGCGACGGTGTTCGACGACCGGGCGGCGGCCACCGAGACGCTGGCACTGATCGCGGCTCAGGAGGGCTTGTTGTCGGCCGAGGTCGTGCGGCGCGATGGCTCGATGCTGGCGCGCTATGTGCGCGAGGCGCAGGCGGCGCCCGGCGCCACGCTCGCGCAAGTCGGTACGCTGTTGTTCCCGCTGGAGGCCACGGCGCCGGTGATGCACCAGGGCGTCGCGTTCGGCCGGGTGACGGTGCAGGGCAACGGCGGGGTGGTTCTGCTCTATCTGCTCAAGGTGGTGGCCGCGGTGGCCGGCTGCATGGCGGTGATCGGCTGGTGGGTGTCGCGGCTGTCGCGCCGCATGGAGAGCGAGATCGTCGAACCGCTGAACAGCCTGGCGTCGCTGACGCGCACCGCGCGCACCGCGCGCTCGTTCGGGCTGCGCGCACCGCCGGCGGTGGTGCACGAGATCCACACGCTGGGCGAGGACTTCAACGCGCTGCTGGCCGAGATCCAGGCGCGCGAGGCCGAGCTGGTGGCCAAGCACGATGACCTGAAGGTCGCCAACGAGTCGCTGTCGTACCTGGCGTACCACGACTCGCTGACCGGCCTGCCCAACCGCGCCAGCTTCCTGCAGCACGCTGCGCGCGCGGTCGCCACCGGCCGCAGCCAGGGCTCGAGGGCGGCGATGCTCTACGTCGACAGCGACAGCTTCAAGTCGATCAACGACAGCCTCGGGCACGCTGCCGGCGACGACGTGCTGATCGAGACCGCGCGCCGCATCCGCAAGCTGCTGCGCGAGAGCGACATCGTCGCGCGCCTGGGCGGCGACGAGTTCGCGGTGCTGCTGGCGCCGATCCGCGGCGCCGAGGACGCCACGCGCATCGCCGAGGAGATTGCCACCGCGCTGCGCGCGCCGGTGACGAGTTCGCGCTTCGGTGCCATCGACACCAGCGCCAGCATCGGCGTGGCCGTGTTCCCGCGCCACGGCCAGACGGCGCAGGCGCTGCTGGTGGCAGCCGACGCCGCGATGTACCGCGCCAAGACCACCCAACCCGGTTCGTATTGCGTGTTCGATTCGGAGCTCGACACCGAGAGCGACGCGCACCTGGTCTCATCGAGGGGAGAAGCGTGATGACCTTTCGCATCGATGTCCCGCCCCGGCGAGCGTGGCTGGCGGCGCTCGCCGGCATGGCCCTGGTGGCCGGCTGCGCGAGCGCACCCGCGCCGATGCCGCAGGAGACCAAGGTCGCCACGCTGAAGCAGGCGGGGTTCGCGCCCGCCGGCGACGGCTGGGAGATCAGCCTCGGCGTCAAGCTGCTGTTCGACACCGATATCGACCGCCTGAGCGACGACGGCCGCAAGGCGGTGTCGGACCTCGCGCGCACGCTGCGCGAGATCGGCGTCGAGCGCATCCGCGTCGACGGCCACACCGACAACGTCGGCAGCCATCCGTACAACGCCGCGCTGTCGCTGCGGCGCGCCGAGTCGGTGGCGCAGCAGCTGCGCGCGGCCGGCTGGAGCGACGAGGCCATCGAGCGGCGCGGCTTCGGCGAAGCCAAGCCGGTGGCCGACAACGCCACGCCGGCGGGCCGGGCACAGAACCGGCGGGTGGTGATCGCCGTGCACGTCGGCTGAAGCGGCCTGCGGGCGCAGCCCGCGCTGCATGCGCCGGCCTGCGCCGGGCGGTTCCGCGGCCGGCGTTCAGGCGCCGGGGGTAGTCAGGCGACGGCAATGCGCCAGCGCGGCTTCGACCAGGTTGATGTTGGCCTCGGGCGTGCGAAACGCCGAATGCGCCGACAGCGTGACGTTGGGCAGGGTGGTCAACGGGTGTTGCGCCGGCAACGGCTCGACGGTGAAGACGTCCAGGCCCGCGTGCGCGAGCTTGCCCGAGCGCAGGGCGCCGATCAGCGCCGCTTCGTCGAGCAGCGCGCCGCGCGCGGTGTTGACCAGGATCGCGCCGTCGCGCATCGCCGCGATGCGTTCGCGCGACAGCAAGCCGCGCGTCTCGTCGGTGAGCAGCAGGTGCAGCGACACCACGTGGCTGGCAGCCAGCAGCGTGTCGAGGTCGACGAACTCCACCGCGGGGTGCTGGCGCGGCGTGCGGTTCCAGGCGAGCACGCGCAGGCCGGCGCCGAGCGCCAGGCGCGCCAGCTCCTGCGCGATGCCGCCGAAGCCGACGAGGCCGAGCGTCTTGCCGCGCAACTGCATGCCTTCGCTGCGCAGCCACTGGCCCGCGCGCAGCGCGCGGTCCATCGGCGCGAGACTGCGCGCTGCAGCCCACATCAGCGCAAACGCACACTCGGCCACCGCGGTGTCGCCATAACCCTTGATGGTGTGCACCACGACGCCGCGCGCGGCGAGCGCTGTGACATCCATGTAGCTGCCGGCGCCGGTGCCGAGAAACACCACGTGGCGCAGCGCGGCGCAGCGCGCCGCCACCGCGATGGGCAACGCGGTGTGGTCGATGACCGCGATCGGCGCGTCGCCGAGCACTTGCGGCAGCTCGTCGGGCCGCACGTCGGGCTGCCGATTCACCTGCAGCGGCGGATCGTCGGCTCGGTGCAGGCGCTCGAACAACTCGGCCAGCGCCGGGCCGGCGTCGACGAAACAGGCGCGCGCCGTCACAGCGCCATTGCCGGCCGCTGCGCCATCGCGGCGCGCCAGCGCAGCAAGTGCGGGTGCTGCTCGCCGGGCCTGAGGCGGACGACGCGCGCGAAGTCGACCGCCACCACCGCGGTGATGTCGCAGACGCTGAAGCGCTCGGTGGCGACGAACTCGCGCCCGGCCAGGCGATCGTTCAGCGCGACGAGAAACTGCTGCACCCGCG
>DASURM010000515.1:0-4395 GCA_036280035.1 Burkholderiaceae bacterium
ATGCAGGCCGCATGGCGCGAGCGCAGCGAGCAAGGGGGTCACATGACCACCGGCGCAACCTGCGCCATCGGTGTCGACGTCGGCGGCACCAAGATCGAAGCGATCGTGCTCGACGCCGCGGGCCACGAGCGCTGGCGCGAGCGCGTGGCCTCGCCGCGCGGCGACTACGACGCCTCGCTGCAGGCGATCGTTGCGCTGGTCGGGCGCGCCAGGCAAGCCGCGGGTGCAGCGTGCACGATCGGCATCGGTGCGCCGGGCAACGTGACCGAGCGCGGCGTGATGAAGAACGGCAACTCCACGCAGCTCAACGGCCGGCCGCTGCCGCGCGACCTCGAGGCGCTGCTGGGCCAGCCGGTGCGCCTGACCAACGACGCCAACTGCCTGGCGCTGTCGGAGGCCACCGACGGCGCCGGCAAGGATGCCGAGGTGGTGTTCGCCGCCATCCTCGGCACCGGCACCGGCGCCGGTATCGCGGTGCGCGCCCGCGTGCTCAACGGCCCCAACGGGCTGGCCGGCGAATGGGGTCACAACCCGCTGCCGTGGGCCGAACCCGACGAACTTCGCGTCCGCTGCTTCTGCGGTCAGCGCGGCTGCATCGAGACCCTGGTCAGCGGCACCGGGCTGGCGCGCGATCATGCGCACGTCAACGGCGGTGCCCTGCGCAGCGAAGACGTCGTGCAGGGCGCGGCGCACGGCGATGCCGCGTGCGAAGCCACGATGCAGCGCTGGGAGTCGCGGCTGGCGCGCGCGCTCGCCCACGTGATCAACCTGCTCGACCCCGACGTCATCGTGATCGGCGGCGGGTTGTCGCGCATCGAGCGGCTGTACGCCAACGTGCCGCCGCTGCTGCCGCGCTGGGTGTTCGCCGGCGGCGTGCGCGACGAGCCGGTGCGCACGCGCATCGTGCCCAGCGCGCACGGCGACTCCTCGGGGGTGCGCGGCGCGGCGTGGCTGTGGCGGACGTGACCGAGTCGCCCGGCGCACCCGGCTGAAGCCGGCGAGCCCGGTTCGCGGTACTGCGGTCGGCAAGGAGCCGGCCAGCGCAAGGCTGGCGACGCAACCGCGGAACTCGCCGCGAAGGCGGCAATCGAACTTCGCCTGTCGGCATCGAACACGGCCGGCTCGTCGATGCCGCCTGCGCGCTCGGCGGCCACCGCACTTCAGACATGCAGTGGTCGCACGAGTGGATGAACAGCCTGGTCTGGATCGCGAAGGCGTCGCTGGTGTCGGCGCTGGGCCTGGTGATCGTCGCCGCGCTGCTCACACGCCTCACGCGCTGGGGGCACCAGTTCCAGCAGCTGGCCTGGCCGTACCTCAGCCCGCGCCGCAGCTGGCGCCCGCTGGGCACGGTGGCAGCGATCCTGGTGCTGGCGATCGCCGCGGTGCGGATGAACGTGTTGTTCTCGTTCTGGAACAACGGCTTCTTCGACAGCATGCAGGCGCTCGATGCGAACCGCTTCTGGTTCTTCATGCGCCTGTTCGCGCTGCTGGCGACGATCCACGTCGTGCGCGTGCTGGTCGCCTATCTGGTCGCTCAGGCGTTCGAGATCCATTGGCGCACGTGGATGAACGACCGCCTGATGGACGACTGGCTGGCCGGCAGCGCCTACTACCGAACCCACTTCATCGCCGCGGCGGGCGACAACCCCGACCAGCGGATCCAGGTCGACATCACCAGCTTCGTGGGGTCGTCGCGCGCGCTGGCGATGGGGGCGGTCGATGCGGCGGTGACGCTGGTGTCGTTCAGCGGCATCCTCTGGAGCCTGTCGGGCCCGCTGACGATCGGCAGCCTCGAGCTGCCGCGGGCGATGGTGTTCATCGTCTATGTGTACGTGATCGTGGCCAGCGTCATCGCGTTCCGGCTCGGCCGGCCGCTGATCCGGTTGAACTTCATGAACGAGAAGCTCGGCGCCGACTTCCGCTACGCGCTGATCCGGGTGCGCGAGTACGCCGAGAACATCGCCTTCTATCGCGGCGAGGGCGTCGAGCGCAACGGCCTGGGGCAGCGGTTCGCGTCGTTGATCACCAATCTGTGGGCGATCGTCTTTCGCAGCATGAAGTTCGACGGCTTCAACTTCGCGATCAACCAGATGGCGGTGGTGTTCCCGACGCTGCTGCAGGCGCAGCGCTTCTTCAGCGGCGCGATCAAGCTCGGCGACGTCACCCAGACCAGCCAGGCTTTCGACCAGGTGCAAAGCGCGCTGTCGTTCTTCCGCCTGTCGTACGACACCTTCGCGCAGTACCGTGCGGTGCTCGACCGCCTGACCGGCTTCGTCGCGGCCAACGACGCGGCGCGCGCGCTGCCCAGCGTCGCCTTCCGCGAGACGCCGAATGCGCTCGCGATCGACGACCTGCAGGTGCTGCGGCCCGACGGCACGCCGCTGGTGAGCGAGCTCGCACTGCGGCTGTCCCCCGGCGACGCGCTGCTGGTGCAAGGCCCTTCGGGCGTGGGCAAGACGACGCTGCTGCGCGCACTGGCGGGGCTGTGGCCGTACGTGACCGGCACGGTCGAGCGCCCGGCGGCCGGCGACACGCTGTTCCTGCCGCAGCGGCCCTACCTGCCGCTGGGCAGCCTGCGCGATGCTCTCGCCTACCCAGCGGCCCACGTCGACGATGCGCGCCTGCGCGACGCGTTGCAGCAGGTGCAATTGGGCCACCTGGCCGAGCGCCTCGACGAGCAGGCCGACTGGTCGCGCATCCTGTCGCTCGGCGAGCAACAGCGCCTGGCGTTCGCGCGCGTGCTGCTGCAGCGGCCGCGGCTGACGTTCCTCGACGAAGCCACCTCGGCCACCGACGAGGGGCTGGAGCATGCCCTGTACCACCTCGTGCGGCGCGAGCTGCCGCGATGCATGCTCGTCAGCGTGGGCCACCGCAGCACGCTGAACGCCTTTCACACGCACCGCCTGCAGTTGCAGCCGGGCGGTCGCTGGCAGCTGACGGCGACCGCTGGCCGCAGTGCTCCCGGCGACACGACTCTTGCTCTATCGGGCTGACAACGCGGCTGGCAGCGGTCGCACCCGCGGCCGCCCCCGGCCGGGTCAGGCGCCCTGACGCACCAGTGGAGCGGTCAGCGCCTGCCGCAGCGTGTCGGCGCTGTCGCGCAGGTGCGCCTGCGCCTCGGCGCTGAGGCCCTTGCGATGCGCGGCCGCCTGGATGTGCGCCAGCAGCTGTTGCGACTGCACCCGCACCAGCGAGCGCGCGTCGGCGCGCGTCAACGAGCCGGGGCGCAGCAGCAGGCCGGCGAGCCGGTTGACGTGCTCGCGCTGCAGTTCGCGGCGCGGCGCGCCGATGTCGCCGCCGCTGCGCAGCTCGCTCCACACCTCGTCGGCGAGACGCTTCAGCAGCTCCGACAGGTGCAGCGCGCCGTCGCCGCCGACCTTGCCCTCGCTGTCGATCAGGCGCTGTGCGACGCCGTCGTTCATCAACGAGCCGAGCAAGGCGCGTTGCATCTCGATCACCGCGTTGGCCAGCGAGTAGTCGGTGGCCACCGGGCCGTCGCCGTCGAACAGCGCGGCGCTGCGCTCGCTGTAGTCGGGCGCCATGCGCCGTTGCAGCGCAGGCGGGAGCACGAAGCTGTCGGCCGACAGCATGCCGCTGGCCAGCAGCTCGAGCGCCTGACGCTGCACGGCTGCGCTCACCGGCAGCAGCGGGTCGCGCCCGCTGCCGGGAAAGTCGCGCAGCGTGCGCACGCCGCCGATCTGCCGCGCCAGGATGCCCGAGGCTCGCGCCACGTCGCGCAGCGCGTAGCCGACCGAGCGGCGCAGCACCGAGTAGTCCTCGTCGGGGTTCAGCGGCCGCGTCGCCTGGCGGCGCAGCAGGTCGCGCGCGATGTCGAAGCGTTTCCCGGCGTAGGCCACCGGGTCGTCGCCGAGATCGAACAGCAGCGACTCGGGGTCGACGCCGAGGAAGTTGTCCTCGTCGGTGCCGAAGGCGAGCTGCGGCTCGCTGCTGCGCGCGGCGATGCGCTGCAGCTCGCCGGCCTCCTGCGCCGGCGCGATCGGCTTGTAGCCGTACTCGATGGCCCAGTAGTCGTACGGGCCGAGCGTGAGCTGCCAGGCCGGCACCGCGGCCTCGCCGGGGCGCGCGAGGTTGATCGGCGAGTACTCCATCACCGAGCCGGCCAGGCCGTGCTGGCGAACGAACTCGGGGTCGGCGAGCTGGGCCCCGGTGTAGATGCGCGAGCTGCGGAAGTTGTGGCGCAGCCCGAGCGTGTGGCCGACCTCGTGCAGCGTGGTGTCGGTGAGGTAGTCGAGCACCCACTGTTGCGCCTCGGGGCTCGCCGGGTCGAGTTCGCCGCGCGCCTCGAGCACGTCGAGCGCGTAGTCGAGTTGCTCGGCCGCCATCCCGGCGTGCTGGCACGCCTGCGCGCCGAAGCCGCCATCGGCGGCGGCGCGC
>DASURM010000516.1:0-4504 GCA_036280035.1 Burkholderiaceae bacterium
CGCCCTTGTCGAGCAGCACCGCCACTACCGCCAGCTTGCCGCCTGCGTCCTTGTGCACCAGGTGGACGACCATCGCGTGCGCCTTGCCGTCGATCTTCTCTTCGCTCGGCTTGTGGAAGTGGAACTGCAGCAGCTCGTAGCGCGCGCCACCGACCTCGATCGAGCTGCCCGGGGCATAGTTCACCTGGATCGTGTGACCGTTGTCGATCACCTTCAGCGGCGATGGCTTGTAGTCGAACGTGATCGCCGGCAGGTCTGCCGATTGAGCGCCTCGGATGTCGATCGGCGACTGCACATGGCCGAGTTTGCAGGTGGCGAACGCGGGATCCAGTTCGCCCCAGTTCGCGGGCCCTCCGTGCCCGCCGTACGACCAGTGCTCGCCCTTGCTCTGCGCTTGCGCGCCGCGGCATGTCGCCGCGGCGAGAAGCAGTGTGAACATGGCTCTCGATGCGTTCATGACTGTCTCCATTGAGGGTTGGGCACGGTCCGATTTCATGTCGCTGATCTGATCCGGGCCTGAATGGACACCGATCGCTGCAGGTGGGCGATCGGTCATGGATGGAGGTCTTGCCTCACCCACGACGGAGGGGTGGGTCCGCGCGCTATCGCGCGCGCTTGACCGACAGCGATTCGAGCCAGCGGCCGATGCGCGTGGTGAGGCCGCCGAAGTGGCTGTCGAGCTCCTCGGCCGGGCTCACCGGCACCAGGCGGTGGATCTTCGGCGCCTCGGCCGGCTTGCCGTTGAGCGCAGGTTCGACATTGACGGCGGGCGCATCGGTCTGCGGCAACGGCTCGAGCGCCCCTGGCGCGGTACGCGCGGCGGTCAGTTCCGCATCGGCGCTTACGCCCTGCTGCCGCAGGCTGCCCGAGGGCAGCGAGCCCGGCGGCAGCACTGGCCGCGACGGCTTGTGCAGCGCCGGCTTGGCCGCCGGCTTGGGCAGCACGGCGCTGGCCGGCTTGGCCTCGGGCTCGGGCACCACGCTGAGGACGGGCTCCACGAACGCGAGGATCGGCTGCCACTGCGCAAGATCGGCCTCGACCTTGGCCGCCGGCATGTCGAAGATGGTGAGGCCGTGCTCCAGGCACTTCACGTAGGTCTGCGTCTCGCGCAGCGCGCCCAGGAACGGCAGCTGCAGGCCCTCGGCCCACTGGCGCAGTGCGACCTCGCCCTTGGTGCGTGTATCGATGCGCATGCCGACGGCGGCAATCTTGCAGCGGCCGCGGGCCACGCGCGGATGCGCCAGCAGTTCGGTGTAGCACTCGGCGGCCGACTCGCGATCGAACAGCGAGTGCGCGAGCGGCATCACCACCGCGTCGGCCAGCATCACCACGCGCAGCAGGTCGTAGCCCTTCAGGCCGCCCGGCGTATCGAGGATCACGTGCGTCACGCCCGGCGGCGTGCGCAGGATGTTGCGCGGGTCGACCGACCAGCCGGCGATCTTGGGCGCAGCGGCCAGCTTCTGCACCGCGCGCTGGCGCAACCAGGCGTGCGACGACTGCTGGAAGTCGGCGTCGCCGAGCAGCACCGGAAACCCCCGGTGCGCACACCATGCCGCCAGATGCGTGGCCAGGGTGCTCTTGCCGCTCCCTCCCTTGCGATTGACGATGGCGATGACAGGCATGCTGGGTCTGGGCCCATGGGCCCAGGTTCGAATTGCAACATCTTTGGCGACCCTGCCCCGTGAAATACGGCGCAGGTGCCCAGGCACCATGGTATGCAGCGGTTTTTCCGTGGCAGCCCCGCCGATCGGGGGACGATTGCCGGGGCCGCGGCTGGGCCGAGAATGCCACACCCGCCGCCCGGCGCACCAGTGAACGACCACCAGCGACTCATGAGTGCCACCCACCTCATCGCCGTCGAGGCCCTGCATCGTGCGATGCGCCTGCTGGTGCGCGGCTTCGGCAGCAGCGTGGCCGAAGTCGACGCCGTGTGCGACAACCTGATCGAGGCCAACCTCACCGGCCATGATTCGCACGGCATCGGCATGCTGCCGCGCTACGCCGATTCGTTTCTCGAGGGCGGCCTGCAGCCCAACGCCCATGTGCGCACCGTGCTCGACGCCGGCGCGCTGCTGCGCCTGGACGGCCAGGCCGGCTTCGGCCAGGTGGTGGGCGGCGAGGCGATGGCGCTGGGCATCGAGCGCGCCCGCGCGCACGGCTGCTGCGTGCTGGCGCTGGGCAACGCACACCACCTCGGGCGCATCGGCGCATGGGCCGAGCAGGCGGCGGCCGCCGACCTGGTGTCGCTGCACTTCGTCAACGTGATCTCGCGCGGCATCGTCGCACCGTACGGCGGTTCGGATGCGCGCTTCGGCACCAACCCGTTCACCGCCGGCATCCCGCTGCGCGGCCGCGCGCCGATGATCCTCGACTTCGCCACCAGCGTGATCGCGCAGGGCAAGACGCGGGTGGCACACAACAAGGGCGAGCGCGTGCCACCTGAACACTTAATCGACGACCAGGGCCGGCCCACCACCGACCCGCGCTACTCGGTGATCGAGCCGTTCGGCGCCATCCTCACCTTCGGCGCGCACAAGGGCTACGGCATGGCGGTGCTGTGCGAGCTGCTCGGCGGCGCGCTCGCCGCCGGCGTCACGCAGCACACGCACGACAGCAGCAAGAAGCGCGTGCTCAACGGCATGCTCACGGTGCTGATCGATCCGGCGGGGCTCGCCGACCGCACCGCCTACGAGGCCGAGGCGCTGACGTTCATCGACTGGGTCACCGCGTCGCCGCCGCGTGCGGGCTTCGATCGCGTGCGGCTGGCCGGCGACCCCGAGCGCGAGTCGCGTGCAAAGCGCGTGGCCGCCGGCGTGCCGGTCGATGCCACCACCTGGCAGGAGATCCTCGGCGCGGCAGCCAAGCTCGGCGTCGATCCGCAGCGCGTGCACGCCGAGGCCGGGCTGGGCTGAAATCGACAACTCATGGCAGGCGGCTCACGACCCACACCTGCCATTCGCCTTTGGATCTACATCACCCGATAGCAGACGTTCAATGACGAAGAAGCGGTGAGCCGGCTGCGACGCCTCAGCGCCCTAGTCAGGCCCATGCGGCAGGCTTCACGCTTCGAGGACGTCCAGGCCTTGCTCTCGCTGGACGATGGCCGGAACTGCGCCTTAGCGCGCGAAATCGGCGAGCACAAGCTCGCTGAGGCGCGGCAACACCTGCAGGCGCTTCGGGTGCTTACGCTCGCTGCCATACCGCGCGTCATTGAGGGCGAGCAGCGACTTCATACGTCGCCCTCGACGAGCGGCAACCCCGCCGCCTCGAGAGCTTGTCCATTGGCGCCTCCGTTCAGCGCGGATGCAGCCAGCGCGGCAGCAGCGCGTACGGATCGGCCGTCACCGAGCGGTCGTACGACACGCCGTGCCGCTGTAGCTGGTGCTGGAAGTCCCCGCTGCGCAGGCTGTCGAAGACGTCGGTGCAGCCGCCGACGAAGGACCCGCCGATGAAGACCTGCGGAAGGGTCTGGCAGCCGGTGAGGCGGCGCAACACCTCACGGATGCGTCCACCGCGGTCGCCGGCCTGATTGGCCACTGAGTCCAGGTCGACGGCGTTGAACGCGATGCCCCGCTGCTCGAACACCTTGCGTACCGACCAACAGAACTCGCACCACTCGAGCCCGAACATCACCAGCGGCTGTGCAGGGTCGGCCAGCAGCGCCCCGGCCTCGGCCTCGGCCTGCGGATCCGCCGCGGTACCGGCGGCCGGCGCGGCGGGCGCGGGCGCTGCCGGCGCGGCGACGTCGAAGCGGTAGCCAGGCGTGGAGCGCGACAGCGCCATCTCCTCGTCATCCATCTCGACGCTGATGTCGTCGAACAGCGGTGTCGACAGGTAGCGCTCGCCGGTGTCGGGCAGCATGCACAGGATGTGGGCGCCTGGCGGCGCTTCACGCGCGATCGCCAGCGCGCCGGCCAGCGTGGCGCCGGCCGAGATGCCGACGAAGATGCCCTCCTGCGTGGCCAGCGCACGCGCGCAGCGCAGCGCCTCCCTGCCGTCGATCGGCATGAAGCGGTCGATGCGTCCGTCCTGCGTGACCTCCTCGGCCACCTGCGGCACGAAGTCCGGCGACCAGCCCTGCATTAGGTGCGGGCGAAAGGCCGGGTGGCTGGCGGCGGGCGAGCCGTCGGTACGGCGCGCCTGGGCCACGCCGCTGGCCAGGATGGCGGAGTTGTCAGGTTCGCAGACCACGATGCGCGTCTGCGGGCTGCGCGCCCGTAGCACGCGCGACACGCCGCTGAGCGTGCCGCCTGTGCCGAAGCCGCTGACCCAGTAGTCGAGGCGGACATCGTCGAAGTCCTCGAGGATCTCCACCGCGGTCGTGCGGGCGTGTACCTCGGCGTTGGCCGGGTTCTCGAACTGGCGCGGCTGCCACCAGCCATGCCTGTGCGCCAGTTCCTCGGCCTTGGCGACCATGCCTGAGCCCTTCTGCGCGGCCGGCGTCAGCACCACCTTGGCGCCGAGGAAGCGCAACAACCGGCGTCGCTCGACGCTGAAGTTCTCG
>DASURM010000517.1:0-3149 GCA_036280035.1 Burkholderiaceae bacterium
GCCTCCTCGGCGCGGCTGCCCGCGTCGCGGTGTTCGCCAGCCTCGCCGTAGGCGCGGATGCCGGGCGGCAGGCGGGTGATCTTCACCGGCGAGTAGCCGATGCGCGGTGAGTCGTCGCCGCGGTAGGTGGCCAGGCTGTGCCGCAGGTAGTCGACGTCGTCGCGCTCGCCGTAGCCGTCGAGCCGCTGATGCGAGCCGCGCGACTCCCTTCGCTGCAGCGCCGAATGCGCCATCACCTGCACCACGTCGAGCTGATAGCCCAGTTCGAGCGCGAGCAGCCGCTCGGTGTTCCAGCCCGTCGAGTCGTCGTCGACCCGCAGGTTGCGCAATCGCTGCTTCAGCTCGGCCAGCTTGTCGCAGGTGGCCTGCATCGTGTCGGCGCTGCGGTAGATGCCGCAACCGTCTTCCATGCTCTGCGCCATCTCGCGGCGCAGCGTGGCGATGCGCTCGCCACGCGCGCGCGGCGCCACCGCGGCCAGCGCGCGCTCGCGCGCCGCCGCGGCCAGCGCGCCGAGCGCCGCCGGCTTGCCGGGCCGCACCGACCGCGCGTGGCGCGCCGCCTCGACGCCGGCCACCTTGCCGAACACCAGCAGCTCGGTCAGCGAGTTGGAGCCCAGCCGGTTGGCGCCATGGATGCCGACGCTGGAACACTCGCCGGCGGAGTACAGGCCCGGCAGCGGCGCGGCGGTCGTGATGTCGGCGCTGATGCCGCCCATCGTGTAGTGCACCGCCGGCAGCACGGGAATCGGCTCGCGCGCCGGATCGACGCCGAGGTAGTTCAGCGCCAGCTCGTAGATCTGCGGCAGCCGCTCGCGCAGTTTCTGCTCACCCAGGTGCCGCAGGTCGAGGTGCACCACGGCACCGTGCGGCCCGTCGATCGCGCGGCCCTTCTGCTTTTCGTGCCAGTACGCCTGGCTCAGGCGGTCGCGCGGCCCCAGCTCCATCGCCTTGTTGCGCGGCTGCGGCGTCGCCGGCCCGAGGCCATAGTCCTGCAGGTAGCGGTAGCCATCCTTGTTGAGCAGGAAGCCGCCCTCGCCGCGGCACGCCTCGGTGAACAGCAGCCCGGTGCCCGGCATGCAGGTCGGGTGGTACTGCACGAACTCCATGTCGCGCAGCGGCACGCCGTGCCGGTACGCCAGCGCCATGCCGTCGCCGGTGACGATGCCGCCGTTGGTGTTCTCGCGGAACACGCGGCCGGCACCGCCGGTGGCGATGATCACGGCCTTGGCCTGGATGAGCCGGAACCCGCCGCTGGCGATGTCGATCGCCACCACGCCCTGCACCCGGCCCTCGTCGACCACCAGGTCGACGCAGAAGTGCTCGTCGAAGCGCTTGATCGACGGGTACTTGATCGACGTCTGGAACAGCGTGTGCAGCATGTGGAAGCCGGTCTTGTCGGCGGCGAACCAGGTGCGCTCGATCTTCATGCCGCCGAACGCGCGCACGTTCGCGCGGCCGTCGGGCGTGCGGCTCCACGGGCAGCCCCAGTGCTCCATCTGCACCATCTCGTCGTGCGCCTGGCCGACGAAGAAGTCCACCACGTCCTGCTCGCACAGCCAGTCGCCGCCAGCCACGGTGTCGTGGAAGTGCGCGTCCAGGCTGTCGTGCGCCTGCGTCACCGCCGCGGCACCGCCTTCGGCGGCCACGGTGTGGCTGCGCATCGGGTAGACCTTCGAGATCAGCGCGATGCTCAGGTCGGGGTGAACCTCGGCCACCGCGATCGCGGCGCGCAGGCCGGCGCCGCCGGCCCCGACGATCGCCACATCGGCCTGGAAGATGTCCATCGTGCGCGCTCAGCGGATCAGCACCAGCTTCTGGTACAGGCCGCCGAAGTAGGTGCGCTTGGCGAGCGCCGCGGGCCTGACCTGCGGCGGCAGGAACTCGGCGATCTCGTGGTGCCACAGGTCCATCGCGTACGGCTCGAGCCTGGCGAACACCAGCCGCATCAGCGGGCGCATCGGATGCCAGCGCGAGGGTTCGTGGTAGTCGACGATCACCACCTTGCCGCCGGGCTTCACCACGCGCAGCGCCTGCGCCAGCGTGGCGCGGCGCACGTGCGCGGGCTGCTCGTGCAGCAGAAAGAACAACAGCACCTGGTCGTAGCAGGCGTCGGCGCAGGCCAGCGCCGAGGAGTCGCCGTGCAGCAGGCAAAGCCGACTGTCGGCCGGCAGCTTGCGCGCCAGGTTGCGCAGCTGGATCGGCAGGACGTCGACCACGTCGAGGCCCGCGTCGCCCGCCAGGCGCTGCTGCAGCCGCGCGGTCAGGTTGCCGTAGACGCACGCCACCTGCAGCGTGCGGCCGCGCACCGTGGCGCCCAGGTCGGCCAGCGCGGCGTCGCGCAACCGCGCATAGTTGCCGAACAGGATCGCGTTGACCAGCCACTCGCGCTCGAACACCTGCACCGCGTTGGGGTGCACGTAGGCCCACCAGTACGCCTGCTCGAGGTAGCGCGGCACCGGCGGGGCCGCAGGGGCCTGCCCGGCCACCAGCCGTTCGACGGTCACTTCGAGCGCGCCGTGCATGCCGCGTCTTCAGAACCGGTAGCGCACGCCGAGCTGCAGCACGTTCACCTTGTAGCGCGGCGACGGGTCGCCGAATGCCAGCAGGTTCGACACCGTGGCCGGGCCGACGCCGTCGAGATGCCAGTCGGCCGAGTCGTAACGCTCCCACCACCAGCTGCCGACCAGCGAGAGGTCCTTCTGCAGCTGATAGACCGCGCGCAGCCGCAAGCGGTCGACCGCCGTCGTGATGGTGGGGAACGGCGGGCTGGCCACGCCGGCATCGACGGTGACGTCGTTGTACATGCGCGTGAGCGTCGCCTCGGCGCCGAGCTCGAGCTTGCCGCCCATCGCCTGGTGCTTGACGCCGACACCGGCGCTGTTGGTGCGATCCTCGCTGCGCCCCGTCCAATCGGGCTGCGCGAAGGTCTGGCTGCCCGCCTGGTCGGAGCGGATGCGCTCGAGCTGCACAAAGGCATAGACCTGGGTCTGGTCGGAGAACGCGGCAGAGAAATCGCCGCCGTAGCTATACGTGCGCGCCTCCGTCAGGCCGATCGCCGAGTCGTCGTACTTGTCCTTCGCGTAGTCGGCGTTGAAGCCGAGCGTGACGCCCTCGGCCGGCGTGAAGTCGGCGCGCCCGCCGGCGCTCGC
>DASURM010000518.1:0-3925 GCA_036280035.1 Burkholderiaceae bacterium
CACCGCGAGCACCAGGCCGACCAGCAAGGTGACGAAGAAGCCGCCGCCCACGATCGGCGCCAGCGCGTAGGCCATGTAGGCGCCGATCATGTAGAAGCTGCCGTGCGCTAGGTTGATGACGCCCATGATCCCGAAGATCAGCGTCAGCCCCGAGGCCACCAGAAACAACAACAGCCCGTACTGCAGGCTGTTGAGGCACTGGACCAGGAAGGTCGCGAGGTCCAAGCGGTGGTCTTACATCTTGCAGCCGCGGCCCGGGTCGGCCAGCGCCTTGCTGGCGATGCCGACCACCTTGTTCTCCTTGCCGACCACCTGGCGCAGATAGAAGTCCTGCACCGGGTTGTGGTTCTTGCCGAGGGTGAAGGTGCCGCGCGGGCTGTCGATCTTGGCCTTTTCGAGTGCAGCGGCGAAGCCGGCCTTGTTGCCGATGTCGCCCTTGGTCGCCTTCAGGCCGATGCCCAGCATCTGCGCCGCGTCGTAGCCTTGCACCGCATAGACGTCGGGCTGCAGCTTGTAGGCCTTGACGTAGGCGAGGCGGAACGCGTTGTCGCGCGGGGTGTTCAGCGCGTCGGCGTAGTGCAGCGTGGTCAGCACGCCCTCGGCGGCGGCGCCTTGCGCCTCGAGCGTGCCGTCGGTGAGGAAGCCCGCGCCGTACAGCGGGATGGTCTTGTTCAGCCCGGCGGCCGCATAGTCCTTGACGAACTTCACCGCGCCGCCGCCGGCGAAGAAGGTGTACACGGCGTCGGGCTTGATCGACGCGATCTCGGTCAGCAGCGCCTGGAACTCGACGTTGGGGAACGGCAGCGTCAGCTCCTTGACGATCTGGCCGCCGGCCTTGGTGAACGACTCCTTGAAGCCGCCGACGCTCTCGTCGCCCGCCGCGTACTTCCAGGTGATGGTCACGACCTTCTTGTGGCCCTTCTTGGCGACCACCTCGCCCATCGCGTATCCGGGCTGCCAGTTCGAGAACGAGCTGCGGAAGATGTGCCTGGCGCACATCGGGCCGGTGACGGCGTCGGCGCCGGCGTTGGGGTCGATCATCATCGTGCCGCTGTCCTTCGCGGCCTTGGCCATCGCCATCGCGACGCCCGAGTGCACGGTGCCGACGATCACGTCGACGTTGTCGCGCTTGATCAGCTTGTTGACGTTGTCGGTCGCCTTGGCGGGGTCGGACTCGTCGTCGACCTTGACGAACTCGAGCTCGCGCCCGCCGAGCTTGCCGCCTTGCTCCTCGAGGTAGAGGCGGAAGCCGTTCTCGATGGCCACGCCCAGCGCGGCGTAGGTGCCGGTGTACGGCAGCATCAGGCCGACCTTGAGCTTGGGCGCCTGCGCCTGCACGCCGGCGCTCATCAGCGCCGCGGTGGTGGCGGCGACCAGTGCCGCCCATGGCAGTCTCTTGTGGAATCTCATCTCGCTGTCTCCTGTGGTGGGCCTTCAGGCCGTGGGTTGGTGTTGGGGAGTCGTTGGTTCGCGCGCGGCATGCGCCGCCGCGAAGCGCACGGTTTCGTCGATCACGCGTTCGGGTTGGTCGCGTTGCGGCGAATGGCCGCAGTCGGCCAGCTCGATCAGTGCCGCGTGCGGCAGGTGCCGCGCGATCGCATGAATCTGCTCGAGTGTGCCGTACTCGTCGTCGACCCCCTGCAGTGCCAGCAGCGGGCACGCGATCGGCGCGATCTCGGCCTCGATGTTCCAGCGCGCGAACGGAGCCTGCAGCCAGATGTCGTTCCAGCCCCAGAAGGCCGAATCGGGGTCGTCGTGGTAGCGCGCCAGGCGCTGCTTCAGGTCGGTGTGCTGGTAGTTGGCGCGTGCGCGCTGGATGCTGGCCACCGACACCGGCTCGACGAACAGATGCGGCGCCAGCACCACCAGGCCGCCCACCTGCCGCGGGTAGCGTGCCGCGTGCAGCAGCGCGATCGAGGCGCCGTCGCTGTGGCCGAACAGCCAGGGCGAGTGGTCAGACCGATCGATCTGCAAGGCATCGAGCAGCGCGGGCAGCACCTCGTAGGCCTGCCGGTGCATGAAGTCGAGCCCCCAGCGCTCGCCGGCGCCGCGCGGCGTCGAGCGGCCGTAGCCGGGGCGCGAATAGACCAGGCCGGGCCAGCCGAGCGCGTTGCACAGCCGCTGCGGGAACTCGCGCCACATCGCCAGCGACCCCAGCCCCTCGTGCAGGAACACCAGCAGCGGCGCGTTGGTGCGAGCGACCCGCAATGCCTCGCGCGCGGGCTCGCCTTGAGGCGTCAGCCGCTGGTGCTCGATGCGCACGCGGCGCCCGGCCCACTCGATCTCGGCGAACTGGATGCGCGGCTGCATCGTGCGGGCAGGCCGGGGTTTCAGTGCGCCTTGGCCGCCTCGCGCTCGCGCAGGCGGAAGCGCTGGATCTTGCCGGTGGCGGTCTTGGGCAACTCGGCGATGAACTCGAGCTGCCGCGGATACTTGAACGGCGCGAGCCGCGCCTTGACGAAGGCCTTCAGCTCGTCCTCGAGCGCGGTGCCCGCCGCATGGCCCGGCTTGAGCACCACGAAGGCCTTGGCGCGCACCAGCCCTTCGGCGTCGGGAACGCCGATCACCGCGGCCTCGAGCACTGCCGGGTGCTGCGCCAGCGTGGCTTCGACCTCGAACGGCGACACGTACTGGCCGCTGACCTTGAGCATGTCGTCGCTGCGGCCCGAGTAGGTGTAGGTGCCGTCGGGGTTGCGCACGTACTTGTCGCCGCTCTTGGTCCACGCGCCCTGGAAGGTCTCGCGCGACTTCTCGCGGTTGCCCCAGTACAGCAGCGCCGAGCTGGGCCCACCGATGTAGAGGTCGCCGATCTCGCCGTCGGCCACCGGGCGGCCGTCTTCGCCGCGCAGCTCGATGGTGTAGCCGGGCACCACCTTGCCGGTGGTGCCGTAGTGCACGTCGCCGGGCCGGTTGGAGATGAAGACGTGCAGCATCTCGGTCGAGCCGATGCCGTCGATGATGTCGCAACCGAAGTGCGCCAGGAAGCGCTCGCCGAGTTCGCGCGGCAGCGCCTCGCCGGCCGACGAGCACAGGCGCAGCGCCACATCGCCGCGCGCCGGCAGCGCGCTCGACGCCATCATGCCGGCGTAGCCCGTGGGCGCGCCGAAGAACACCGTGGGCTTGGGCCTGAGCGGGGACGGGTTGCCCGGCCCCGCGAGCGCCGCCGCGGGGGGCAGGGGCGCAGCCCCGTGGGGGCTCACATCCGCGCCGGTCCAGCGCTTGAACACCGCCTCGGGGGTCGGCCGCTCGGCCATCAGCAGCACCGACGCGCCGGCCCACAGCGGGAAGGTGAGCGCATTGCCCAGGCCGTAGGCAAAGAACAGCTTGGCCGCCGAGAAGCAGATGTCGTGTTCGCCGATGCCGAGCACGCCTTCGCCGTACAGCTCGGCCGTCGCGCGCAGGTTGGCCTGCGTGTGCACCGTGCCCTTGGGCCGGCCGGTCGAGCCCGACGAGTAGAGCCAGAACGCCGGCTCGTCGCCGGCAGTGGGGGCGGGCTGCGGCAGCGGCGCGCTGGCGGCGATGCGCTGTGCGAGATCGGCTTCGTCGTCGGCCGGCGGCGCGCTCGGGTGCGCCACCCAGACGCCGCGCACCTCATGCGGCTGCGCCATCGCCTCGCGCAGGAGGGGCAGGCAAGCCGGCGAGGTGAGCACCAATTGCGCGCGACTGTGCGCGAGCATGTAGGTGTAGTCGCCGGCGGTGAGCAAGGTGTTCACCGCCACCGGCACGATGCCGGCGTAGAGGCAGCCGAGAAAGCTCACCGGCCACAGGTTGTTGTCGTGCATCGCCAGCAGCACGCGCTCGTCGCGGCGTACGCCGGCGGCGCGCAGCGCCGCGGCCAGCCGCCTCGACTGCTCGGCGAGCTGCCCGTAGCCGAGCGCCCCGTGGTCGTCGACATAGGCGGTCTTCGCGGCGCGCGCGGCGTTGC
>DASURM010000519.1:0-2864 GCA_036280035.1 Burkholderiaceae bacterium
AGGATGGGATTCATGCGCGCACTGTAGCGCGGCCGCTGTCGCGCCGACGACAGCGCTGCGGCGCCGCCGTGCGTACCGTCGTCGGCATCCGATTCACGGGGAGCGGCGATGGAACCTGCGATCGACGTCCTGTCGAAGCTGCGCGCGATCAACGCCAGCGCGGCATTCAACCGCTGGTGCGGCTTCGAGCTGCAACACGCAACACCGGGCGAGGTCGAACTCGCGATGCCGTGGAAGCCCGAGGCCGGGCAGTACGCCGGCTTCCTGCACGCCGGCGTGGTCGGCGCGCTGATCGACACCGCGTGCGGCTTTGCGGCCTGCACACAGCTCGGCGCGCGCGTGCTGGCGTCGCACTTCGCGGTGAACTGCATCCGGCCGGCGGTAGGCGAACGCTTCGTCGCCAAGGCGCGCGTGGTCCGTGCCGGCAAGCAGCAGATGTTCACGCACTGCGAGCTGTACGCGCACGACAACGGGGTTGTCAAGCTGGTCGCCACCGGCGAGACGCTGCTGTGCGTGGTCGGCGAAGCCGCTGGTTGAAGCGGCTCTCGCCATGATCGCGATGCGGTGTGCGCAAGAGGACTGCACGCGCGACGCGGCGACGCGTTATCGTCGGGCATGTCTTCATCCTTTCGATCGGTCGCCGTCGCCGGTGCCGGCGCGGTCGGCAGCTACTTCGGCGCGATGCTGGCGCGCGCCGGGCAACGCGTCACGCTGATCGGCCGCGCGCCGCACGTGGCCGCCATCGAGCGCGATGGCCTGCGCGTGCACAAGGGCGGCACCGTCGAGGTCGTGCGCTTGCAGGCCAGCACCGAGCTGGCCGTGGTGCGCGGCGCCGACCTGGTGCTGTTCTGCGTCAAGTCCACCGACACCGAGGCGGTCGGCCGCAGCATCGCGCCGCACCTGCGGCCCGATGCGCTGGTGCTGAGCCTGCAGAACGGCGTCGACAACGCGGCTGCGCTGGCGCGTATCGTGCCGTGCGACGTCGTGCCGGCGGCGGTCTACGTGGCCACCGCGCTGCCCGCGCCCGGCGTGGTCGAGCACTTCGGCCGCGGCGATCTGGTGATCGGGCCGATGAATGCCGCGCAGGCGAACGACGCCAAGTTGGCGCAGCGCCTGCAGGCGGTGGTCGAGCTGTTCGCCGCTGCCGGCGTGCCGGTGACGGTCTCGCCCGACGTGATGGTCGAGCTGTGGAGCAAGCTGATGGTCAACTGCGCCTACAACGCGATCTCCGGCCTCGCGCAGTTGCCGTACGGCGCGATGGCCGGCGTGCCCGAGGTCGTCGAGCTGCAGCGCGCGGTGGTGCATGAAGTGGTGGCGGTGGCCAACGCCGACGGCGTGCGGCTCGACCTCGAGGCCTCGCTGCAGGCGATGGCGCGCATCGCCACCGCGATGCCGGCGCAGTTGTCGTCGACGGCGCAGGACATGGCGCGCGGCAAGCGCAGCGAGATCGACCACCTCAACGGCGCCGTGGTGCGCCGCGGCGCGGCGCTCGGCGTGCCGACGCCGGCCAATCAGGCGCTCTATGCGCTGGTAAGACTGGTCGAAGCGGGGCAAGCGAGCTGACCGCGGGGCGTGCAGGCGCTGCGCCCGCGCACCGCCCCAGGCCCTGCGGTCGGCCGCGCACAATGGGCGCGATGCCGCCATCCACCGAGTCGATCCCCGCCGAGTTCGCGCGCGCGCTGCGCGAGCTGGGCGTGGCCGGCGCCGACGAGCCGCTGGCCGGGCAGCCGCTGGCCGGCGGCGTCTCCTCCGACATCTGGCGCATCGACACCGCGCACGGCGCCGTCTGCGCCAAGCGCGCGCTGCCCAAACTGCGCGTCGCCGCCGACTGGCGCGCGCCGATCGCACGCAACGCTTTCGAGGCGCGCTGGATGCAGGTGGCCGCGCAGGCCGTGCCGGGCAGCGCGCCGCGCGTGCTTGGCCAGCATGAGGGTCTGGGCGTGCTGGTGATGGAGTACCTCGATCCCGCGCGCCACGCGCTGTGGAAGCAGCGCCTGCGCGACGGCGAGGTCGATGTGCCGTTCGCGCGTGCAGTGGGCGACACGCTGGGGCGCATCCACGCGTACGCCGCGGCAAGGCCGGAACTGGCGGCGCGGTTCGACACCGATGCGATCTTCTTCGACATCCGGCTCGAGCCGTACCTGTTGGCCACGGCGCGCAAGCATCCCGAGCTTGCCGCCGCGTTGCAGGCGCTCGTCGCGCAGACGCAGGCGCACAAGTGTTCGCTGGTGCACGGCGACGTGAGCCCGAAGAACATCCTCGTCGGGCCGCCTCGAGTCGGCGGCTCCTCCATCGGGGACCACGCTGCGCAGCCGGTGCTGCTCGATGCCGAATGCGCCTGGTGGGGCGACCCGGCCTTCGATCTTGCGTTCTGCCTCAACCACCTGCTGCTCAAGTGCCTGTGGGTGCCGGCGGCGCGCTTGCCGCTGATGGCGAGCTTCGATGCGCTGGCGCGCGCCTACCTGCAGCGCGTCGACTGGGAGCCGGCGCAGGCGCTCGAGCGCCGCGCGGCTGCGCTGCTGCCGGGGCTGCTGCTGGCGCGGGTCGACGGCAAGTCGCCGGTCGAGTACCTCACCACCGAGCCACAATGGCGCACCGTGCGACGCTGCGCGGCGCAGTGGCGGCGCCAACCGGTGGCGCGGCTGGCCGAAGTGGCCGCCGCGTGGGTGGTCGCGTCGTGAGGCGGCAGACGGTCTTCGAGCCTATGAAAGGTGCAGCTTGAAAGGCGCAGACAACTCCAGCGAGATCCGTTTCGTGCACGCGCGCCGCGTCTGGGACAGCCGCGGCCGCCCCACCGTCGAGGCCGAGGTGCGAACGACCAGCGGCGCCACGGGCCGCGCCATCGTGCCTGCCGGCGCGAGCAA
>DASURM010000520.1:0-2787 GCA_036280035.1 Burkholderiaceae bacterium
GTCGGGCCGCGCGATCCTCAAGGACCACCCGAACTCGAGCGGCAGTCTCGGCATCGCGATTTCCGAGGCGGTCGAGATGGCGGCGCAGCGCGACGACACCAAGTACGCGCTCGGCTCGGTGCTGAACCACGTGCTGATGCACCAGACCATCATCGGCCTGGAGGCGATCCAGCAGCTCGAGATGGCCGGCGACGACCCCGATGTGGTGGTGGGTTGCACCGGCGGCGGCTCCAACTTCGCCGGCATCAGCTTCCCCTTCCTCGGGCTGCAGCTGCGCGGTGGCCGCAAGCGGCGCATCGTGGCGGTGGAGCCGGCCGCCTGTCCGAGCCTGACGCGCGGCAAGTTCGCCTACGACTTCGGCGACACCGCGCATCTGACCCCGCTGGTCAAGATGCACACGCTGGGCAGCACCTTCACGCCACCGGGCTTCCACGCCGGCGGCCTGCGCTACCACGGCATGGCGCCGCTGGTGTCGCACCTGCACGCGCTGAAACTGATCGAGGCCACCTCGTACAAGCAGAACGAGTGCTTCGAAGCGGGCGTGCTGTTCGCGCGCGCCGAAGGCATCGTGCCGGCGCCCGAGGCCAACCATGCGGTCAAGGGGGCGATCGCCGAGGCGATGCGCTGCAAGCGCGAGGGCAAGAGCGAGGTGATCCTGTTCAACCTGTGCGGCCACGGGCACTTCGACATGAGCGCCTATTCCGCCTACGCCTCGGGCAAGCTGGTCGATCAGGCCTATGACGAGAAGGAACTGGCGATGGCGCTGTCCGGCCTGCCGTCGGTGCCGGAACCGGCTTGAAGAGCTTGCACCACAGTCGATAGGACGCCCCCGATGAGTGCCCCCGCCTTCGCCAACCCGCTGCTCGAATCGGTCACCCGACCGCCGCCGCGCCGCGTGGCGGTGATCGGCGCGGGCACCATCGGCCCCGACATCGGTTACTACTTGAAGAGTGCATTGCCCGCGCTGAAGCTGACGCTGATCGACATCCGCCAGGCGGCGATCGACGCTGCGCTGGCTCGTCTGCGCGAGTACGCCGACAAGGCAGTGGCCAAGGGCAAGATGAAACCCGCGGCCGCCGCCGCGGTGCTCGACGGCATCGGCGGCAGCACCGACTACGCGGCGCTCGCCGATGCCGATTGGGTGATCGAGGCCGCCACCGAAGACCTCGCGCTCAAGCGCCGCATCTTCGCCGACGTCGAGGCGCGCGTCGCGGCCGACGCCGTGATCACGTCGAACACCAGCTCGCTGCCGGCGGCGCGGCTGTTCGCCGAGCTGAAGCACCCCGAGCGCGCCACCGTCACGCACTTCTTCGCGCCAGCGTGGCGCAACCCGGTGGTCGAGGTGATCGACTGGCCGCGCGCCGATCGCGCGCTGCTCGCCTGGCTGCGGCGCCTGTTCGCCGCCACCGGCAAGCTGCCGCTCGTCACCGGCGACGCGGCGTGCTTCATGCTCGACCGCGTGTTCGACAACTGGTGCAACGAGGCGGCGCACCTGCTGGCCGGCGCCAGCGCGGCGCAGGTCGACACGGTGGCGCAGGCGCATGTGCACGCCGGGCCATTCTTCGTGCTCAACCTGGCGCACGGCAACCCGATCATCGTCGAGACCAACACGCTGCAAGCCGCGGAGGAAGGCGCGCACTACGACCCGGCGCCGATCTTCGGCTCGGTCGAGCGCTGGCTGACGATCGCGCCCGGCAAGCGCGTCGAAGTGAGCGCGGCGCAGGCCACCGCCATCGACGACCGGCTGCGCGGCGTGCTGTGGTCGCAGGCGGTCGACATCCTCGACCGCGGCATCGGCCAGAGTGCCGATCTCGACATCGGTTGCCGCCTCGCGCTCGGCTTCAAGCACGGGCCGCTGCAGTCGATGCGCGAAGCCGGCGATGCCGAAGTCACGCGCGTGCTGCAGCGTTTCGCCGCCGAGCGACCGGGCATGCCGCTGCCGCTGCGTGCGCTGGCCGAATACCAGCCGAGCGAGCGCCATGTCGTCGTCGACCGCGTCGACGGCGTCGTCGTGGTCACGCTGCGCCGGCCCGAGGCGCTGAACGCGCTGCACGACGAGATGACCGACGAGATCCTGGCGGTCATCCGCCGCCACGAGGCAGACGCGAGCGTGGCGGGCTTCGTGCTCACCGGCTGGGGCACGCGGGCGTTCTGCGCCGGCGCCGACATCGGGCGCTTTCCGTCGATGCTCGGCGACGCCGGCGCGGCGGCGCAGTACGCGCGCGATTGCGCGCGGCTGCTGGTGCACCTGGATCGCTGCGCCAAACCCGTCGTCGCCGCGCTCAACGGGCTCGCGCTCGGCGGCGGCTTCGAGATGGCGATGCGCTGCCACGCGCTGGTCGCGCAGCGGCACGCGACGATGCAACTGCCCGAGGTCACGCTCGGCATCCTGCCCGGGCTGGGCGCGATGGTCGTGCCGTACCGGCGCTGGCCCAAGGCCGCCGCGGTGTTCCACGGCATGCTCGCGCGCGCCGAGCGGCTGAGTGCGGCGCAGGCGCACGAACTGGGCATCGTCGACGAGCTTGCCGACGACTTCGATGAATTGATCGCCAAGGCCGCGGCGCGCGTGCACGCGCTCGCCGGCCGCCTGCGGCCGATCGCCGACGGCGCGGTCGCGGTGCCGGCGTGGCCGAGCGGTGACGCGCAATCGGCCGACGGCAAACGCCTGAGCGCGCAGATGGTCGCGCTGATCGGTCGCGCGGTGCGCGACGCAGCCGCCGCGCGCACGCTCGCCGACGCGCTCGAAGTCGGCTACCGCGCGTTCGGCGCGAGCGCCTGCACGGCCGC
>DASURM010000521.1:0-3644 GCA_036280035.1 Burkholderiaceae bacterium
GGGCACTCGCTGCCGCTGGTGCTGTTCAGCTCGCTGGGCCGCCGCGAGGCCGGCGATGCCGAAGGCCTGTTCGCGGCCTACCTGGCCAAGCCGCTGCACCAGTCGCAGCTGTTCGACACCCTGGTCGGCCTGTTGTCGCAGGCGCCCGTGGTCGCCAAGGCCACCTCGGCATCCAGGCCGTCGATCGATGGCCAGATGGCGCAGCGCCATCCGCTGCGCATCCTGCTGGCCGAGGACAACCTGGTGAACCAGAAACTCGCCCTGCGCCTGTTGCAGCAGATGGGTTACCGCGCCGACGTCGCCTCCAACGGCATCGAAGCCATCGAGAGCGTGGCGCGCCAAGCCTACGATGTGGTGCTGATGGACGTGCAGATGCCAGAAATGGACGGGCTGGAGGCCAGCCGACGCATCGTGGCGCGCTGGCCCGGCACCGCGCAGCGCCCGCGCATCGTGGCGATGACTGCCAACGCGATGCAGGGCGACCGTGAGGCGTGCCTGGCCGCCGGCATGGACGACTACCTCACCAAGCCGATCCGCGTCGAGGCGCTGGTGCGGGCGCTGTCGCAGGTGGCGGTGCGCCGCGAGGGAGCCGCGAGATGAGTGAGCCGGTGAACCCGACGCCCTCAGATGAGCACCGCGATATGGGCAGCGCGCTCTGCCTCGCTGGCCAGCAGTTGCCCAACGCCGTGGTCGAAGGTCAGCAGCTTCATGCGGGCGCGGACAGCGGCGGTCAGCAAGTATGCGTCGCCCACCTGGCGGTGGCCGACGATGCCGCCCGTGCACACGCGCAGCGCCTCGTCGAACGCGAAGTCGAGCGCGACGAGTCGATGCCCCTTGTGCGCCAGGTTGCGGCGCAGCACCTCGGCCACCTCGCCGATCGCCAGCGCGCGCCCGGCAAACGCCGGCTGGGTGATGATGCGAACGAAAGCCGCCTGCGTAAGCGCACAGGTGGCCCAGCCCTGGCGCGCATGCCGCGCGAACCAGGCATGCATGCGCTCGTGATGCTCATGCGCGGGCCAGCCCAGCGCGATGAGCGCGTTGGCATCCAGCAGGTGCATGCCGATGGCGCTCAGGGCGCTTCTTCGAGCATCGCGCGAACCTGCTGCGCGGTGACCGCCGGCGCATCGGCCGGCAGCTCGAACACCCAGGCCTGGCCACGCTGGCGCATCGCCACCGGCGGTGCGCTGGCGCGGCGGATCAGCTCGGAAACGGCCTGGCCCAGGCGCAACCGGCGCGCCTTGGCATACGCCTGCGCCAGCGTGGCGGCATCGTCGTCGAGGGTAAAGGTGGTTCGCACGTCTTGCTGCCGATGCACAATCGTCGAAATGATGCATTCTATCGATGCGCGCATCTTCGCGCAGCGGCGGATGCAAAGCGAACCCGGGGAGCCGTGACATGTCCGACCCCGTCGATCGGGCCGTCTTCAGCGAACTGCAAGCCACCGCCGGCGCCGAGTTCGTCGTCGAGTTGGTGGACACCTTCCTCGAAGAGGCCCCGCAGATGATCGCCGAGCTGCGAGCGGCGCAGGCCGCCGGCGTGGCCGAGCGCTTTCGCCGCGCGGCCCACTCGCTGAAGACCAACGCCAACACCTTCGGTGCCACCGCACTCGGCGCCAAGGCGCGCGAGCTGGAGCTCGGTGGCCTGCCTGGCGATGCGAGCAGCATCGATGCCCTGCGGTCGCTCTACGACGCCGCGACGGCGGCCTTGAAGGAGCTGGCGCGTGGCTGAGCGCGGCGCGCGCCTGCTGGTGGCCGACGACAACAAAGTCAACCGGCTGCTGATGGCGCGCAACCTGGCGCTGCAGGGTCATCAGGTCGAGAGCGCGGAGAACGGCCGCATCGCCCTGGAGATGTTGCGCCGCGGCGGCTTCGACCTGCTGCTGCTGGACATCGAGATGCCCGACCTCAACGGCTTCCAGGTGATGGAGCAGCTCGGCGCCGACCTGGCACTGCGCGACGTGCCGGTGATCGTCACCAGTTCGCTCGAGGGTCTGGACCACGTGGTGCGCTGCATCGGGCTGGGCGCCGACGACTACCTGCACAAGCCGGTGAACCCGGTGCTGCTGAAGGCGCGCATCGATTCGAGCCTGGAGAAGAAGCGCCTGCGCGACCAGCAGAAGGCGCTGGTCGAGCGCTTCGCCACCTCGGCGGTCGCGCAGGATCTGCAGCGCAGCGGCTTCGCGCTCGGCGGCAAGCGCGTGCAGGCCACGGTGATGTTCTGCGACATCCGCGGCTTCACCACGATCGTCGAGTCGCAGCCGCCGGAGGAGACGATCGAGCTGCTCAACACCTACTACACGCTGATGTTCGACGCCATCAGCGGCCAGGGCGGTGTCGTCAACCAGATCATCGGCGACGGCCTGATGGCGGTGTTCGGTGCCCCGCTGCCGTTGCCCGATCCGCCGCTGGCCGCCGTGCGTGCCGCGGTGGGCATGGTCGAGCTGATCGAGCTGCTGAATGCCGAACGCACGCCGCTGGCCAGGCCGCCGTTGGCGATCGGCATCGGCATCGGCACCGGCGAGATGATCGCCGGCTACACCGGCACGCAATCGCGCGCCACCTACACCTGCATCGGCGACACCGTCAACGTGGCGGCACGGCTGGAGGCGCATACCAAGGTGGCGCAGCGCGGCATCCTGATCGACGGCGCGACCTGCGCCGCGCTGGCGGGCCTGATCGCGGTGCAGCCGTTGGGTGCGGTGCAACTCAAGGGCAAGTCGGCCGATGTCGAGGTGTTCGCGGTGCTGCCGCAGGCGCAACCCTGACGGCGTATCGGCGCCCGGCGCGCCAAGGCTCAACCGCGAGGCGGGTGCGCGGCGATCACTTCCGGCGGCGCCTGCACCAGCTCGATCAACACCCCCTCGCCGCCGAGCGGAAACTCGTCGTTGCCCTTCGGGTGGATGAAGCAGATGTCGTGACCGGCGGCGCCCTTGCGGATGCCGCCGGGGGCGAAGCGCACGCCGTGCGCAGTCATCCATTCGACCGCCTTGGGCAGGTCGTCGACCCACAGGCCCACGTGGTTCAGCGGCGTGGCGTGCACCGCGGGCTTCTTGGCAGGGTCGAGCGGCTGCATCAGATCGACCTCGACCGCGTGAGGCCCCTGCCCGAGCGCGCAGATGTCCTCGTCGACGTTTTCGCGTTCGCTGACGTAGGTGCTCTTGGTCACCAGACCGAAGAGGTCGACCCACAGCGCGCGCAGCCGTTGCTTGTCGGGCCCGCCGATCGCGATCTGCTGGAGGCCGAGGATGCGGAACGGCTTGGGCTCGCTCATGCGAATGCCAGGATGGGTTGATCGACCGCGAGGCTCTCGCCGCGCTTGGCCAGGATCTCCTTGACCTCGCCGTCCTGCGACGCGACCAGGATGTTCTCCATCTTCATCGCCTCGATCACCGCCAGCTTCTCGCCGGCGTTGACCCGCTGCCCCGCCTGCACCGCCACGTCGACCAGCAGCCCCGGCATCGGCGACAGCAGGAACTTGCTCAGGTCGGGCGGCGCCTTGTGCGGCATCAGCTTCAGCAGCTCGGCGGCGCGCGGCAGCAGCACCAGCGTCTCGATCCGCCGGCCGTTGTGCGCGACGCGGATGCCCAGCGGGTTCTTGCTGCCGCCGCGCTCGATCTGCGCGGTGAACGGCTTGCCGTTGCAGGT
>DASURM010000522.1:0-2282 GCA_036280035.1 Burkholderiaceae bacterium
GGCGCGCCAGGTAGAGCCACCACAGCGCCACCAGAACGGCGAGGTAGAGCCACAGGTAGATCATCGATCGGCGCTCATGACAACGGGCGCGGGAGGACGAACGCGCAAATCACTGGCCGACGGTCTGTCCGATCTCGATCGCCAGACCGCTGGCGCCCGGCGACACCGGATCCGACTGGCCGAGCAGGTCGCCGGGCTGCGGCGTCGCGGTGCCGCTCTTGCTGATGCGCGCATCGACCACCACCTGCCGCGCCGACGACAGCCGCGCCACGGGCGACATCGCCATGCTGTCGTCGAGCGTGAACCGCAACGGCAGATCCTTGACCTGCTTGCGCAGAATGGCCAGCGGCATGCGCGGCCCCTGCGCGGGACGCGCGTAGACGAACAGGGTGTCATCCGGCGCGGCCTTGCCTCGCAGGCCGGCGGCGAGGCTCACCACGCCGCTGATCGTCGCTGCGCCGCTGGCCCTGGCTTCGTCGGCGCGTGGTGGCGCTGCCGCGGGGGCCGGCTGGCCCGCTGCCGTCGCCAGCCGGCGCGCCTCGTCGATGCCGCCCTGGATCTGCTTGGCGAAGTCGCTGTCGGGCGCCACCTGCTGCATCTTCTCCCAGTGGCGCAGCGCGACCGCGTAGTCCTTGCGCATGAAGGCCGCGGTGCCGGCGAGAGACAGCGCCTTCAGGTTGTTGGGGTCCGCTTCCAGCGCACGGGCGATCAGCCGGCTCGGTTCGCCCTCGAGGTTGCGGCCGTTGACCATGGCCATCGAGTCGGCATAGTCGGCCAGCAGCACGGCGTCGTCGGGCCGCAGTGCCACCGCCTGCTTGAAGGCAGCCATCGCCTGCGGATGCTTGCCCAGCACCGAATACGAGCGGCCGAGCATCGTCCAGCCCTCGATATCGCCCGGGTTCTCCTTCAGCCGCGTCGCGAGCTTGTCGACCATGGCCTCGATCTGTTCGGCGGTGATCGAGTGGCCGCCACCGCCGTCGCCCGCGGCCCGCACGGCGGGGTCGAGCGCCTGCGGCGTGCCGATCGTCGCGTAGCCGCCCACCACGACGGCCAGTGCGAACAGCGCCAGCGCCGACAGCATGCCTGCAGATTGCGGCCTCGCGGCCGCCGGCTGCACCGGCTGTGTCATGGCCCGACCCAGGCGTTGTTCCAGCTTGGTACGGGCCTCGCTGGCCTGGGCGTCGGTCAGGGTGCCGCTGGCGCGCAGCGCGTCGAGTTGACGCAACTGCTCGCTCGCCTCGGAGGCTGCATTCGAGCTGCGTGCAGCGGGCCGGCTCCCCCACCACAGCGGCCGCGTGAGCAGCGCGAGCGCCACGACGGCCATCGCAGCGGAAATCAGCACGAATGCAGTCAACGGGGCTCCTCGGGCTCGGCGTCGTCGGCCAGGTCGGGTTCGAAGCGCTCCGGGGCCATGCGCGAGCGCCGGCGCAGCACCAGCACCAGCACCCCCAACGCGCCGATCAGCAGCACGCCCGGGCCTACCCACAGTGCCGCGGTGCTGGCCTTCATCGGCGGGCGGTAGAGGATGAAGTCGCCGTAGCGGTCGGTCATGTACTTCACCACCTGCTGGTCGGTGGCGCCGCTCAGCAACTGCTCGCGGATCTCGCGGCGCAGATCGTCCGACAGGCCGGCCGGCGAGTCGGCGACGGTCTGGTTCTGGCACACCAGGCAGCGCAGTTCGACGGCGATGCGGTGCATGCGCGCCTCGAGCGCCGGGTCGTCGGCTACGGGGGCGGCCTCTTTCGCTATCGCCAGCCCCGGTATCGAGAACAGCAATAGCCACAGGGTGCATTGCGCCAACCGCAACCAAGCGGCCACCGCGGATCCGGCTTTGCCGGTCCGCTGGTGGCGCCCCCCTGGGGGGGAAGCGCCGCAGGCGCAACGGGGGGGTGCCGAGTTACCCATTGAGTTCCTTCAACAGCGGCGCGATGCGCGCACTCAAGACCTCGGGTGTCAGCGGTCCGATGTGCTTGAAGCGGATCACGCCTTTCTTGTCGATCACGAACGTCTCGGGCACGCCGTAGACGCCGAAGTCGATGCCGACGCGACCTTCGAGGTCCGACAGCGACACGTCGTACGGATTGCCCAGTTCCTTCAGCCACGCCTGCGCATCGGCGCGCGCATCCTTGTAGTTCAGGCCGACCACTGGCGCCAGCTTCGAGCGCGCGAACGCCACGACGAGCGGGTGCTCGTCGCGACACGGGGCGCACCACGATGCCCAGACGTTGAGCACCCACACCTTGCCGATCATCGAGTCGCGGCTCACCATCTGCGCCGGGTCG
>DASURM010000523.1:0-4415 GCA_036280035.1 Burkholderiaceae bacterium
TCTGCTGCAAGTGCATCCGCTGGGCAAGTCGCCGGTGATCTCCGACGGCGACGTCACGGTGGCCGAGACCGGCGCAATCATCGAATACCTCGTCGACAAGGCCGGCGGCCGGCTGCGGCCGGCGCACGGCACGCCCGAGCAGCGGCGCTACACCTACTGGCTGCACTTCGCCGAGGGCTCGGCGATGACGCCGCTGCTGTTGACGCTGATCTTCGGCCGCGTGCGCAAGTCGGGGCCGTTCTTCGTGCGGCCGCTGTTGCGCAAGGTCGCCGACGCGGTGATGGCCAGCTACGTGACACCCAACATCTCGCGGCAATTGGCGTTCATGGAGGCCGAGCTGTCGACGCGCTCCTGGTTCGCCGGCAGCGAGTTCAGCGCGGCCGACGTGATGATGAGCTTTCCGCTCGAGGTGGCGGTGGTGCGCGGCGGGCTCGACGCCGCCACCTATCCCCGGCTGACCGACTGGCTCGCGCGCATCCATGCGCGGCCGGCCTACCAGAGCGCGCTGCAGCGCGGCGGCGACTACACGATCCTGCGTTAGCGCGGTGCATCGGCCCGCGGGCTCGGGGCCCGAAGCCGGCCCGCGCGATTCGTTTGACTTGGCGCAAACGGCACGGCGGCCGGCTCGGTAGGATAGATGCATCATCAATGCATCTTCGACGGAACCCGCATGGCCAAGACTCCCGACCGGACCGTGGATGTTCGCGAAATCGCCCCGCGCGAGCGTCATCCGCTGATCTTCTCAACCTTCAACGGCCTGAACCCCGGCGAGTCGATGGCGCTGGTGAACGACCACGACCCGAAGCCGCTGTACTACCAGTTCCAGGCCGAGTTGGCCGGCAAGTTCGAATGGAACTACCTGCAAGACGGGCCCGACGAGTGGCGCGTGCGCATCACGAAGCTGGCCGCTGCGCACAGCGACGGCCGCTGCTGCGGCTCGTGCGGCGGTAGCGCCTGAGGGCATCCGGCGATATTGCCGCGCGCCTGCGCGTTGGCGCGGCGCATGGCGTCGTCAACCGCCCAGCGCGATGACGACCGCCTCGACGACGACGCCCAGCAGTGCCAGCGCCAGCGCGGCTATCCACGGCTTCATACCCGCGTAGCGCCCCCACACCACCCCGCAATAGAACATCATCGCCACCGCGATCGCGGCCGACAGGCGCATCGCGAACCCGAGGTCGCTGGCGAACACGAACGGCAGCACCACCGGAAAGGTCGACGCGAAGACCAGCAGGAACACTGCGCAGGCCGCCTTCAGGTCCTGGCCGGTCACCGTCGTCCTCGGCAGTTCGTGCGCCGGCTGGGCAACCAGCCACTGGCGCAGCCGCTCCAGGCCGGCGGCGTCGATGCCGGCCGACAGCGGCCCGACGTGATCGGCGATCGCGCGGCGCGCCTGCCCGGCGTCGGCCGAGCGCACGACCTCCAGCAACGTGGCGCGGCGGCCGCGCCCGACCAGGTTGCGCAGCACGAACATCACGGCATCGACGAAGCCCCACGCCGTGTTGCAGCCGATGGCCGCGATCAGCATCGTGCGAACGTCGTCGCGGCCGGCGGTGGCCACGCTGAGCGTGCCGGTGAAGGTGAGCACCATGAACAGGCCGAACAGGATCTCCGACACGCGGTCGATCGGATCGAGGATGGGGCCGTCGGTGCCGGCCAGCGCGTCCGCCGCGGCAGCCGCCGGTTCGATGGGCGCCGCCATCGTTCAGCCAGCCCCGAGGTCGAACGTCAGGTGCACCACGCCGCCTCCCTGGCGCTTGTGCACCGGCAGGCCGCAGCGCTCGAAGACGCCGAGCATCGGCCGGTTGCCATCCAGCACGTCGGCCTCGAAGCGCGTGACGCCGTGGCGTCGCGCGATCGGCGTCAGCAGCGCGAGCAGCTTGCTCGCCAGGCCCTGACCCTGGTAGTCCTCCTCGACCGTGAACGCGAGTTCGGCGGTCTTGCCGTCAGCGGCCTGCGCCACGACGACATAGCTGGCGCCGCCGATCACGACCTCGTCGTTGCCCGAGCCGATGGTGACCACCAGCGCGCCGAACTGGTCGAAGTCGATGTCGGCGACCAGCTCGAGCGACCGCGCAGGGATCTCCTTCACGAACGAAAAGAAGCGCGTATAGACCGAGGCGGGGTCGAGCTGGTGGAACGCGGCGACGAGGCGCTCGCGGTCGTCGGCACGCAAGGCGCGGATCGTCACCGGCGTGCCGTTGCGCAGCGTGTACGGTTGGCTGAGCCGGCGATCGTCGACAGTGGCGTCGCTCACGCAACCTCCTGCGTCCGTGGGTCGCGGGCGATGATAGCGTCGCCCGCGGCGTTGCGCAGCCGCTGTTAGCATTCGCCGCTGATCCATGGCAAACCCGATCCGAACGCCGGCGAGTCGCTGGCTGGCCCTGGCGCTGATGCTGGCGGTGGCCGGCGGCGTGCGCGCAGCAGACTGCGCGGCGCCCGATCTGCCGCATTTCGACGCGGCCGGCGCGTGGCAGCACGGGCCGCTGTCCAAGCTCAAGCGCGACACCAAGTACGAGGCGATCGAAGAAGGCGGCCAGCCGGTGCTGCATGCCGTGGCCGACGGTTCTGCCTCGGCGTGGGTGTTGCTGCGCGGCTACGACCTCGCGGCCACGCCGGTGCTGCAGTGGCGCTGGCGGGTGCCGGCGCTGATCGACGGCGCGGCCAACGAAGACCCGAAGCGCGAGGACGCTCCGGCGCGCGTGATCATCGGCTTCGACGGCGACAAGTCCAAGCTACCCGACGACGAGCAGCGCTACTTCGCTCGCATCAAGCGGCTGGCCGGGCGCGACATGCCGTACGCGATGCTGATGTACATCTGGGACAACCGCAATCCGCTCGGCACCATCGTGCCGAGCGCGCACACCTCGCGCGTCAAGATGATCGTCGCCGAGAGCGGCGCGGCCGGTGTCGGCGCGTGGCGCAGCTACTCGCGCAACGTGGTGCAGGATTTCGAGCGCGCGTTCGGCGAGAAGCCGGGCCCGGTGCTCGGCTTCGCGGTGATGACCGATACCGACAACACCGGGGGCAAGGCCGAGGCCTTCTACGGCGCGCTGGGGCTGGGGTGCGCCGGGGCGAAATAGCGCCCTGCGCCTGGCGGCCCGCGCCGCCAGGTTCGGCGCGTCTTCAGGCCAGCAGGTCGTGTAGCGTGCGTGCCACCACCTTGGTGGCGCGGCGCAGGTCTTCGAGCACCAGGTGTTCGTCGGCGCGCTTGGCGTTGGATTCGAGCACCGTGCGCGGCCCGGCACCGTAGATCGCGCACGGAATGCCGAGCGCGCCGTACAGCCGCACGTCGGTGTACAGCGGCGTGCCCGCTACAGAAATCGCCTCGCCGAACACCGCCTGCGCGTGGCGCTGCAGTGCCGCCACGAGCGCGTGGTTGCTCGGCGACGCCTTCAGCGACTTGGCCAGCAGCAGCCGCTTGATCTCGAGCCGGATGCCGGGCGACCGTGCGACCGTGGAGGCAATCAGCTTGCGCACTTCGACTTCCACCTGCGCCGCATCCTCCTCGGGAATCATGCGGCGGTCGAGCTTGAGCACCACCTTGCCCGGCACCACGTTGGTGTGGGTGCCGCCCTCGATACGGCCGACGTTGAGGTACGGGTGCGAGATGCCCGGCACCTTGGAGCGCCGCGCGCGCAACACGTCGTTGTGCGCATACAGCGCGCTCAGCAACTGGCTCGCAGCCTGCAGCGCATCGACGCCGGTGTCGGGGTACGCGGCGTGGCTGGCCAGGCCGTGCAGCGTGACCTCGAGCTGCAGGCAGCCGTTGTGCGCCACCACCACCTGGTAGCTGAAGCCCGCGGCGATCAGCACGTCGGGCTGCGTGAGCCCCAGGTTGAGCAGCCAGCCGGGGCCGAGTTCGCCGCCGAACTCCTCGTCGTAGGTGAAGTGCAGCTCGACCGCGCCGCGGCGCGCGGCGCCGCCGTCGATCAGCGCGCGCAGCGCGTAGGTGTAGGTGGCGAAGTCGCTCTTGCTGACCGCCGATGCGCGGCCGTAGAGCTTGCCGTCGACGATCTCGGCGCGGTAGGGGTGGTGGGTCCAGCCGTCGCCGGGCGGCACCACGTCGCCGTGCGCGTTGAGCGCGATCGTCGGGCCGTCGCCGAAGCGGTGGCGCACGATCAGGTTGGTGATCGACTGCAGCCCGGCGCTCTTGACCACCGCGTCGGGCACCCTGTGGCGCTCGGCCGCGAAGCCCATCTTGTCGAGCATGTCGGCGGTGCGCTCGGCGTGCGGTGCGTTGTGGCCCGGGGGCGTGTCGGTCGGCACGCGCACCAGCTCCTGCAGGAAGCGCACCTCCTCGTCGAAGTGCGAGTCGACCCAGGCGTCGAGCTTTTCGTGGTTGGCGTTCATGCTTGTTCTTCGGCGAGTTGTTCGAGCAGGTTCTGGAAGACGCGCACGCACAGGTCGGCGTC
>DASURM010000524.1:0-4488 GCA_036280035.1 Burkholderiaceae bacterium
GTAGAACTGAAAGAAGGCATGGCACGGCGCCAGCGCCATCTTGGGCAGATCGGCCACGTTCCAGGCGCTGACGATGATGCGCCGCGAGTCGGGCTCGTGCCGCAACTGCTGCACCGCCTGCGCGATCTGGTCGACGTGGCCGCCGTCGGGCGTGGGCCAGCTTCGCCACTGCACGCCGTACACCGGCCCCAGCTCACCCGCCGGGCTCGCCCATTCGTCCCAGATGGTGACGCCGCGTTCGCGCAGCCAACCGACGTTGGATTCGCCGCGCAGGAACCACAGCAGCTCCAGCGCGATGCTCTTGAAGTGCACCTTCTTCGTGGTGACCAGCGGAAAGCCCTCGCGCAGGTCGAAGCGTAGCTGGTGGCCGAACACGCTGCGCGTGCCGGTGCCGGTGCGGTCGGCCTTGGCCACGCCGTGCTCGAACACGTGGCGCATGAAGTCTTCGTACTGCGAGCGGACCGGCCGCGGCGAACTCATGCCCAGGATTCTAGGAGCGCACCGGCTCGGCGGATGGCTCGAGGTCGAACTGCATCGCCGCCAGCCTCGCATACAGGCCGCCGCGCGCCACCAGCTCGGCGTGGCGGCCGACCTCGATGACGCGTCCGCCGTCGAGTACCACGATGCGATCGGCGCGCTGCACGGTGGCCAGCCGATGCGCGATCACCAGCGTCGTGCGGTTGCGCATCGCCGCCTCGAGCGCGGCCTGCACCATGCGCTCGCTCTCGGCATCGAGTGCGCTGGTGGCCTCGTCGAGCAGCAGCAGCGGCGGGTTCTTGAGCATCGCGCGCGCGATCGCGATGCGCTGCCGCTGGCCGCCCGACAGCCGCACGCCGCGCTCGCCGAGGTGGCTCGCGTAACCCTCGGGCAGCGCGGAGATGAAATCGTGCGCGAACGCGGCATGCGCCGCGGCCATCACCTCGGCGTCGCTGGCGCCGGGGCGGCCGTAGCGAATGTTCTCCATCGCGGTGGTCGAGAACACCGTGCTGTCCTGCGGCACGATGCCGATGCGGCCGCGCAGGTCGGCAAGCTTCAGCTCGCGCACCGGCACGCCGTCGAGCCGCACGACGCCGCTGGCGGCGTCGTAGAAGCGCAGCAGCAGGTGGAACAGCGTGCTCTTGCCGGCGCCGCTCGGCCCGACCACCGCCACCGTCTCGCCGGGCTGCACCTGCAGCGACACGTCGCGCAGCGCCGGATGCTGCGGCCGCGACGGGTAAGCGAAGCTCACCTGCTCGAAGGCCAGCGCCGAGCCGCCGCTGGCCGCCGGCAGCGCGCGCGGCATCGCCGGATCGGCCACCGGCGAGCGCGCGGCCAGCAACTCCATCAGTCGCTCGGTGGCGCCGGCGGCGCGCAGCAGATCGCCATAGACCTCGGACAGCACCGCGACGCTGCTCACCAGGATGATGACGTAGACCACCGTCTGGCCGAGGTGGCCGGCGGTGATGGCGCCGCCCAGCACCGCCTGCGTGCCCTGGTACAGCCCCCACAGCAGCGCGCCGAAGGTGGCGGTGATGATGAAGGCCACCAGCACCGAGCGCACCCACGTGCGCCGCAACGCGGTGTCGAACGCCTCCTCGGTGGCACGCGCGAAGCGCTGCGTCTCCTGCGGCTCCTGCGCGAAGCCCTGCACGACGGGGATCGCGTTCAGCACCTCGGCGGCGATGGCGCTGGAGTCGGCCACGCGATCCTGGCTGGCGCGGCTCAGGCGCCGCACGCGGCGGCCGAAGAACAGCGACGGCAGCACCACCAGCACCAGGATGCCTAGCACCTGCGTCATCACGTAGGGGTTGGTGATGACCAGCATCGCCAGCGCGCCGACGCCCATCACCGTGTTGCGCAGGCCCATGCTGAGGCTGGAGCCGACCACCGTCTGCACCAGGGTGGTGTCGGTGGTCAACCGCGACAGCACCTCGCCGGTCTGCGTGGTCTCGAAGAACTCGGGGCTCTGGCGCAGCACGTGGCCGTACACCGCGTTGCGCAGGTCGGCGGTGACGCGCTCGCCGATCCAGCTCACCATGTAGAAGCGCGCCGCCGAGAACACACCGAGCGCGGCGCCGACGAAGAACAGCGCGCCGAAGTGCTCGCGCAGCGCCATCACGCGCTGGCCGGGGTCGGCGGCGACCAGACCCTGGTCGATCAGCGACTTCAGCGCCACCGGCAGCACCAGCGTGCTGGCCGCGGCGCCGAGCAGGAACAGCAGCGCCAGCACGATGCGCCCGCGGTAGGGCCGCAGGAATGGCAGCAGCCCCGACAGCGAGCGCGGCGAGCCCTTGGTGGCCGGGGCGCGGGCGGCGGCGCCCGGTGCGCGCCAGGCGGATGAGGATTCGGCAGCCATCGCCGCAGTCTAAAGGGGCGTCGGCGGGCGAAGGCGGCAGCCCGCCTGCGACAAAGCGGTGACCCTGTCAAGGCCTGGCGTCCGAACCACGGACAACCGCACGGCGGCATCAGCGCCGCTGCGGTCTGCAACCGAGGTGGGGAAACCGCGGGGCCTTCAAGTAAGGGGGGCGGATCGGGCGGGCGCTGTCGCGCACTGCGAACGCGGTGGCCGTCGCGATGGCGCGCCGATGGCGGATGGGGATAATGGTTCCACCGTGCCGCACGAACTGCCGTCACAGTCGGACTGGATCACCCGCGCCAGCCGCACGCTGGTGCAACTCGGCTATGTGCCGTCGCTGGTGCTGGTGACGGTGGTGCTGGTGCCGGTCTTCGCGCTGCTGGCGCCGTTGCTGGTGATGGCGCTCGGCAAGGGCTCGCCCGCTTCGGCGGCGCAGATCGGCGCGCTGTCGGCGCTGATTCTGGTGCCCAGCATCGGTTCGGTCGTGTTGCGGCTGCTGTTCCAGCTCGAGCGCGCGCGGGCGCGGCTGGCCGTGCTGGCGACGCAGGACGCACTCACCGGCGTTCACAACCGACGCTACTTCTTCGAGATCGCCGAGCGCGAATGGCAGCGCTGCAAGCGCTACGGCGAAGATGCGGCGCTGCTGCTGATCGACGCCGACAACTTCAAGGCCATCAACGATCTGCACGGCCACCTGTGCGGCGACAAGCTGCTGGTGGCGGTGGCGCGCGCGGTGCGCGCGACGCTGCGCACCACCGACCTGATGGCGCGCTTCGGTGGCGAGGAGCTGGTGATCCTGCTGCCGCACACCGACCCGCTGGGCGCGCTCGACGTGGCCGAGCGCATCCGCGAGCGGGTGGCCGGTGGGCGGCTCGACTGGCACGGCGAGAAGGTCGGCATCACGGTCAGCGTCGGCGTCGCCTCGTACGGCGGCGACGACCGCACGCTCGACGCGCTGGTGCACGACGCCGACCTCGCGCTGTACGCGGCCAAGAAGGCCGGCCGCAACTGCGTGCGCGCGGCGCCGATCCGGCCGCGCCGCAGCGGCGAAGCCCACCGCGAAACCTCGAAGTAGCAGCAAGCCTGCGCCACGATCGCGCGGCCGCACGGCGTGCGATCGCGCGAGCATGTCAACCATGCGTCAGCGTGGCCCCTGATCCGACATGACCGCGCTGGCGAGCGACGGGTGCCAAGGACACCCGCTGGTAGAGTGCATCATGCGGGTCGAGCCGCGCGCACCCGGGTTCAAGTCGCCGCTGCTCCTTGGCGCGGCGGGCTTCGCGTCAGGCGCGAGCAGATCGTCCTCTATCGTCAAGATGGGCGGCACGACCCCGCCCAGATGGCCGCCCTGATCCGGAGCATCGGTGCCCTCGACATGGCCAAGATCAAGGCCGAGATCGAGGAGCAGAAGCAGGCGGAGCTGGCGTTGCAGATGCGCAGGGTTTGCCCGACGGTTCGTCTCATCTCGGAGAGTCATCGAACGGGGCATCGGCCATGAGACCCGACCGACTTCTGGGCGAGAGCTGCAGCCAAGTCGCTTTGCCCGACTTCGGTGGCCCACGAACGCTACATCGCCAGCGGCTTCGCGTACCCCGTCATTTCTAGGTAGCCGCGCCCGACGCGGCGGCCGTTCGCGTCGAGCAGATCCGACAGGCCTTCCCAGTACACCGCGCCGTTGCTGGCGCGGCCGTCGAGTTCCTGCGCGTCCATCAGCGCGCGCAGGCCGAACGCGCCCAGCGGTGTGTCGAGCTGCCACTGCACCGGGTAGCGCGCCTGCGTGGCCGGGCTGGCCCAGGTGCGCTGCGCGGTGAATCGCAGCTCGCCGTTGTCGAATGTGCGCACGCGGCCGTCGGCGGCCCGGTGCGTGCCGCCCGACCACAAGCTGCTGCCATCGGCGCGGCGCAGCCTGAAGGCCATCAGCGCGCCGCCGTCGGCGAGGTTGATGCCGCACCAGTCCCAGCCCACCGCGCCGGGCGGCATGATCTCGTTGCTCCATTCGTGGTCGAGCCAGCCGTGGCCGGCCAGCTCGCGCACGCGCGAGGCGTGCTCGACGCGCGCGCGCACGCGCAACTGCGGCTCGCTGTAGTAGAGGCTCGCCTGCTGCGGCAGCGGGCCCTTGCGCGAGTAGCCGTCGTGGCCTTGCAGCAGCAGCG
>DASURM010000525.1:0-2345 GCA_036280035.1 Burkholderiaceae bacterium
GGCCAGCGTGGTGGCGATCGGCTTCTCGCAATACACGTGCTTGCCGGCGCGCAGGGCCTTGGCGAGCAGGGTGGGGCGCATCTGCGTGGTGCCGGCGTCGAAGAAGACCGTGTCTTCCTTGTTCGCCAGCGCCTTGGCGAGGTCGGTGCCCCAGCGCGCGATGCCGTGCGCCTGCGCCAGCGCCGCGATCCTCTCGGCGTTGCGGCCGATCAGGATCGGGTCGGGCATCACGCGTTGGCCGCTGGCCAGAGCCACGCCACCTTGCTCGCGGATCGCCACGATCGAGCGGATCAGGTGCTGGTTCATGCCCATGCGCCCGGTGACGCCGTTCATGATGATGCCCAGTCGTTGCGTGGCCATGCGGTCAGCTCCCTTTGTTGGATGTGGTGGCCTGCAGCGCCGGCATCGCCGCCCAGTCGGGCTGCGCCGCGCTGGCGTAGCCCGTGCAGTCGAGCGAGCCGATCGCCAGCCGCCCGTCGCGGATGCGCAGCCGCGTCGCGCCGTGGCTGTGCTCGTAGAGGTCGGCGTGGGCGTCCAGGAACGCGCGCTGCTCATGCTCGGGCAGCGCGGCCATGCCGTCGACGTAGTGGTGACCGTTGCGCTCGACGTGCGCGATGCCGAGCAGGTTCACCAGCGCGAGGTCCTGCTGCACCGCGAGCCCGGCCTGCGTCGTGAGGTCTTCGCCCGACATGAACAGCGGCGGTGCGCCCGCAGGCGCCTGCGCGTTCCACGCCACGCAGCGGGCGGCGTTGAGCAGCGAGCGGTAGATGCCCTTGCAGGTCTTGCTCGAGATGCCGCCGTAGCCGCGCGCACGGGCGCGAACGAAGGCGTCTAGCTCGCCGTCGGACTCGTCGATGATCACCGGCCTGATCGCGGCGATCGCGCGCACGTCGAGCTCGAGCGCCAGCTTGCGCGCGATCGGCTGCTCGACGAAGGCGATCGACGCGAACAGCCGCGCCAGCGCCGGCGTGGTGCGCAGCCGCGCCAGCAGTTCGAGCACGCCGTCGGCGCTGTCGTACTGCTCGTTGCCGTCGAGCGTGACGAGGATGTCGCCATCGATGCGGTCGAGCACCTTTGCGATGTGCGTCAGGCGTGCCACGTCGTCGGCTATGCGTCCGCCCACCTTGAGCTTGAAGTGCCGGTGGCCGTAGCGCGCGATCACCTGTTCCAGCGTCTCGGGCATGCCGTCGTTCACGGGTTGATGCAGGTCGGCGGCGGTGATCGCGTCGACCAGGCCCACCGTGTGCCGCGCCGCGATCGTGCGCGCCGGCGCGAGCGTGCGCAGGAGCGCGTTCCAGTCGAAGCCGGCGAACTGCGGATGGCGGCCATCGAGCCCAACGAGGTTGCCGCGCATCGCGGCGTAGAACGAGACGCCGAGCGCGCGGCACAGCGCATCGAGCAGCGCGCGGTCGATCAGTGCCGGCCCGTACGCCGCCAGCAGCGGGTTGTGGCCGCGCGCGGCGGCCGCGGCCTGGTGCGCGTCGTGGTGGCGCGAGAAGTGGCCGAACGCGGTGTCGGCACTGCCGTCGGCCAGGTAGGCGATGCGTGCCAGCCGCAGCACGTCACGCAACTGCTCGAAGTTGTCGTCGTTGGACAGCGCCAGGTTCTTGTCGAACCACTTCGGCGCCAGCAGCTCGGCCGCGCCGCCCCACGACGAGCGGCCGTCGGCGGTTTCGATGTGCGCGTGCACGAACGCCTGCGGGCACTCGGTGAGCGTGACGACGCCGAAGCGAAACGGCAGCCGCAGCTTCACCGGCAGCTCGTGCAGCGCGATCTCACGAACGACGAAGCGCGGCGCGTCGCTCACGGTTCCCCTTTGATCGCTGCGGCGGCTCATCGCGTCGCTCCGACCGCCTCGACCAGACCCTTCAGGTAGCCGATCGCCCGCGCCGCGCAGCCGGGGCCGTCGGGCACGTAGTCAAACGGTTCCACCGCAACGAGGCCGCGGTAGTGCCCCTGCGCCTGCAGTTGCAGCAAGGTGCGGACGATCGGCGCGAACGCCATCGCGAGCAGGATGCTGAGGTAAACGACGAGCAGCGCCTGGCGGGCGAGGTACAGCGCCCAGAGAATCACCGCCGCCAGCGCGAGCGCGACCAGCGTGCGCACGAGCCGGCGCGTGAACTCGCGATCGGTGATCATCGATCGCGATCGTGGCAAGGGAAGTGCCAGTACAGCGCGACGGACGTCCGGAGTCCGGGGTCCGAAGTCCGGAGTCCGTTGGTGGCCGTCCGAAGTCCGAAGTCCGGAGTCAGGCGTCAGGCCCGGAGTCCGAAGCCTGAAGCCCGGAGCCTATTGGTTCAGGAACTCTGCCGTGAACGCCGCAATCCCGTCGCACACCTCCTCGA
>DASURM010000526.1:0-3278 GCA_036280035.1 Burkholderiaceae bacterium
GATGTCGCCCGGGTCGCGGTCGGCGCGGATGCGGTGCGTGAGCGGCCGCTCGAGGCGCGCGTCGGCCTGATCGTTTGCCACTACGGCGCCTCGCTGGGTGAGGCCGCCGGCGTGTCGCGCCGGTAGCGGTCGAGGATCTCGTCGAGCCGCGCGGGGTCGAGGTCGCCGAAGTGCTCGCGGTCGACCATCATCACCGGCGCGTGATCGCAGTCGCCCAGGCACACGCTGGGCAGCAAGGTGAAGCGGCCGTCGGCGCTGGTTTCGCCCGGCGCGATGCCCAGCCGCTCGGCGCAGTGTTGGCGCAGCCGCTCGTAGCCGAGCATCCAGCAGGTGACGCTGTCGCACAGCAGCACCACGTGGCGGCCGACCGGCTTGCGGAAGATCGCGTCGTAGAAAGTGGCCACGCCTTCGAGTTCGGCGCGCGTGAGTTCCAGGAAACCCGCGACGTCGTCGAGCGCCTCGTCGCTGACCCAGCCGCGGTGGTGCTGCACGATCTTCAGCGCCTCGATGCAGACCGCGCGCTTGGTGGGGTAGTGCGCGCACTCGGCTTCGATCTCGCGGCGTTCGGTGTCGCTCAGCATCGTGGTCCCTTCTTTCTCTTGCGGTCTAGCGGTCGACGTCGGCCATCACGAAATCGAGGCTGCCGAGGATCGCGATCAGGTCGGGCACCATCAGGCCGCGGCACAGCAGCGGGATCGTCTGCAGGTGCGCGAACGACGGCGTGCGGATGCGGGTGCGATACGACATCGTGTCGCCGTCGCTCACCAGGTAGTAGCCGTTGGCGCCCTTGGTGGCCTCGATGTTGACGTGCGCCTCGCCGGCCGGAATCACCGGCCCCCAGCTCACGTTGAGGAAGTGGTCGATCAAGGTCTCGATGTCGTGCATCGTGTGGCGCTTGAGCGGCGGCGTCGTCAGTGGGTGGTCGGCCTTGTACGGGCCGGCCGGCATGTGGTCGACGCACTGCCGGATGATGCGCACGCTCTGGCGCATCTCTTCGGCGCGCACCCAGGCGCGGTCGTACGCGTCGCCGTGCCGGCCCACCGGGATGTCGAACTCGAACCGTTCGTAGCCCGAATACGGCCGCGCCTTGCGGAAATCCCACTCGAAGCCGCAGGCGCGCAGGTTCGGGCCGGTGACGCCCCACTCGATCGCCTCGTCGACGCTGTAGACGCCGACGTCGCGCGTGCGCCGCTTCAGGATGCGGTTGCCGATCGCGATGTGGTCGTACTCGTCGAGGCGCGGCACGAAGTAGGCGAGGAACTCGCGCACCATGCGATCCCAGCCTTGCGGCAGGTCTTGCGCCACGCCGCCGATGCGGTACCAGCTCGGGTGCATGCGGCCGCCGCACACCGCCTCGACGATGTCGAACACGCGCTCGCGGTCGGTGAACATGAAGAACACTGGCGACAGCGCGCCGACGTCCTGCGCGAAGGTGCCGTAGAAGACGAGGTGGCTGGCCAGGCGGAAGAACTCGGCCATCATCACGCGGATCACCTTCACGCGATCGGGCACCTCGATGCCGGCGAGCTGCTCGACCGCCAGCACGTACGGCAGGTTGTTCATCACGCCGCCGAGGTAGTCGATGCGGTCGGTGTACGGGATGAACGTGTGCCACGACTGGCGCTCGCCCATCTTCTCGGCGCCGCGGTGGTGGAAGCCGATCTCTGGCACGGCATCGACGATGTGCTCGCCGTCGAGCTGCAGCACGATGCGAAAGACGCCGTGCACGCTCGGGTGGTTCGGCCCGAGGTTGAGGATCATGAAGTCGCTGCCATCGGCCTCGCGCTTCATGCCCCAGTCGGCGGGCTCGAACAGCATGGCCTGCTGCTCGGCGTCGACCTTGGCCGGCGGCTGCGCGAAGCCCTCCATGTCGGTGGCGCGCGCCGGGTGCTCCTTGCGCAGCGGATGGCCCTGCCAGGTCGGCGGCAGCAGGATGCGCCGCAGGTGCGGATGGCCTTCGAAGACGACGCCGAACATGTCCCACACTTCGCGCTCGTACCAGTTGGCGGCGGGCCAGAGGTCGACGATGGTCGGCAGCTTCAGGTCGCCATCGCTCAGCGCCACCTTGATGCGCAGGTCGGCGTTGCGCTCGAACGAGAGCAGGTGGTAGACGACCGTGAAGTCGGCGGCCGGCTGCCCCGCGCGGTGGCGCCGCGTGCGCTCGTCGATCGCCGTCAGGTCGTAGAGCATGCGGTAAGGCTGCTCGATCTCGCGCTTGAACCAGCGCAGCACGTCGCGCAGGCCCTCGCGGCGCACCCATTGCGTGGGGATGCCGTCGCGGATGTCGTCGCGCTGCGTGGCGACGAGGCTGCCGCGCTCGCCGAAACGCGCCTGCAATTGATGCAGCACGTCGGGCCGGGTTGCGGCTGGGGTGGCCAGTGCGGACAACGTTCGGACCTCGTCGAGGGTGCCGGTGCAGCGGCCTTCAGACCGTGCGCTCGACCAGCAACTGCTTGATCCCGGCGATCGCCTTGGCGGGATTGAGGCTCTTCGGGCAGGCGTTGGTGCAGTTCAGGATGGTGTGACAGCGGTAGAGCTTGAAGCGATCGTCGAGTTGATCGAGCCGCTCGCCGGTTGCTTCGTCGCGCGAATCGCTGAGCCAGCGGTATGCCTGCAGCAGCACCGCGGGGCCGAGGAACTTGTCGGGGTTCCACCAGTGGCTCGGGCAGGCTCCGGTGCAGCAGGCGCACAGGATGCATTCGTAGAGGCCGTTCAGCTTCTCGCGATCGGCGGGCGACTGCAGGCGTTCGCGCGATCCCGCCGCGCTGTCGGTGTGCAGCCAGGGCTCGATCGACGCGTACTGGGCGTAGAAGTGCGTCAGGTCGGGAACCAGATCCTTGACCACCGGCATGTGCGGCAGCGGGTAGACGTCGACGTCGCCGGCCGGCAGTTGGTCGAGCCCCTTGGTGCAGGCGAGCGTGTTCTCGCCGGCGATGTTCATCGCGCACGATCCGCACACGCCCTCGCGGCACGAGCGGCGCAGCGTCAGCGTGGCGTCGATCTCGTTCTTGATCTTGAGCAGCACGTCGAGCACCATCGGCGCACCGGCGACATCGACCTCGTAGCTGTCGAGGCGCGGATTGCCGCCGACATCGGGATCCCAGCGGTAGACGCGAAAGGTGCGCAGCTTCTTGCCGCCCGGCTTGGCGGCGAAATGCTTGCCCTTGCGGACCTTCGACATCTTCGTCAACGTGAATTCAGCCATGGTTCGGGGGGTCGGCGTCAGTACACCCGCTTGCCGGGCGGGACGGGTTTGACTTCGTCGGTCATGGTGTTCG
>DASURM010000527.1:0-3523 GCA_036280035.1 Burkholderiaceae bacterium
CCGCGCCGCTGGTGAACACCCGGTGCTCGTACAGCGCGATCAGCGCGCCGAGACTGCGCGGCGTCAGCGCTTCGAGTACCAGCGTCGTGCTCGGCCGGTTGCCGGGGAACGTGCGGTGGCGCGCCAGCACGTCGGCATCGAGGGCGGGCGACGCGGTGGGCACCGCCTCGCCGCGCGCCTGCGCCGCGGTCTTCCCCAGCATCAGCGCCTGCCCTTGCGCCAGGCAGTTGGCCAGTGCCATGCGCTGCAGCGCCGGGTACGGATGCGAGGCCTCGCGCACCGCGATGAACTCCACCGGGATCACGTCGCTGCCCTGGTGCAGCATCTGGAAGAACGCATGCTGGCCGTTGGTGCCGGGCTCGCCCCACACCACCGGGGCCGTGCCGTAGGTCAACGCCTCGCCGTCGAGGTCGACGCCCTTGCCGTTGGATTCCATCTCGAGCTGCTGCAGATACGCCGGCAGCCGCTTGAGCCCCTGGTGGTACGGCGCGACCGAGCGGCTCGTGAAGCCGTGGAAGTTGCGGTACCAGACGTCGAGCAGGCCGAGCTGCGCCGGCAGGTTCGCCTCCAGCGGCGCGTCGGCGAAGTGGCGGTCCATCGCATGCGCGCCGGCCAGCAGCGCGCGGAAGTTCGCGTCACCGATCGCGATCGCGATCGGCAGGCCGATCGCGCTCCACATCGAGTAGCGGCCGCCGACCCAGTCCCAGAAGCCGAACGAGGTGTCGATGCCGAACTGCGCGGCAGCCGCGCGGTTGGCGGTCACGGCGACGAAATGGCGCGCCACGTCGCGCCCGCCCTCGTTGATGCACCACTGGCGCGCCACCGCGGCGTTGGCCATCGTCTCCTGCGTGGTGAAGGTCTTGGAGGCGACGACGAACAGCGTCGACTCGGGCCGCAGGCGCCGCAGCACCGGCGCGATATCGTGGCCGTCGACGTTGGAAACGAAATGGAACGAGATCTCGCGCGTCGCGAACGCGTCGAGCGCCAGCACCGCCATCTGCGGCCCGAGGTCCGAGCCGCCGATGCCGATGTGCACGACGTCGCGGATGCCGCTGGCGCGCACGTCGCGCACGCGCTCGGCGAACGCGAGCATCGCATCGAGCGCCGCGTGCACCTCGTCGCCATGCGGCGCGGCGCCGCGCGGTGCGCGCAGCGCGGTGTGCAGCACTGCGCGACCCTCGGTGGTGTTGATCGGCTCACCGCGCAGCATCGCGTCGCGCCGCGCCGGCATGCCGCATTCGTGCGCCAGTTCGATCAGCAGCCGGCGCGTGGCCGCGTCCCAGCGGTTCTTCGACAGGTCGGCGAACACCTCGGGCGCCTGCAGCGACAACGCGGCGAAGCGGCCGCCGTCGCGTGCAAACGACTCGCGCAGATCGAAGGCGCGGCCGTGGTCCCGGTAGTGTTCGTGCAGCGCGCGCCACGCCGCGGTGCGGTCGCAGCGAGGCGCCGCCGCACCGGAACTCACGCGCGCCGCTCCTCGATCAGCTTCTCCAGGCGAACGGCGTCGGCGGCGAACAGGCGGATGCCTTCGGCCAGCTTGTCGCAGGCCATTGCGTCGTCGTTGAGCGCCCAGCGGAAGGCCGGCTCGTCGAAGTGCGCCTCGGGCAGGCTCATGCCCTTGGCGCGCTCCGGGTCCAGCGCGCGCGTCACCGCGGCGTCGGCGCCCTGCAACTGCGCCATCAGCTCCGGGCTGATGGTCAGCAGGTCGCAGCCGGCGAGCGCGAGGATCTGGCCGACGTTGCGGAAGCTCGCACCCATCACCTCGGTGCGGATGCCGAAATGCTTGTAGTGGTGGTAGATGCGGGTCACCGATCGCACGCCCGGGTCGTTGGGGCCCGCCATCGCGGCCTCGTCCCACTGCGCGCCGGCCTGCTTCTTGTACCAATCGTAGATGCGGCCGACGAACGGCGAGATCAGCGTAACCCCCGCCTCGCCGCAGGCCACCGCCTGCGGAAACGAGAACAGCAGCGTCAGGTTGCAGTGGATGCCCTCGCGCTCGAGCTGCCCCGCCGTGCGAATGCCCTCCCAGGTCGACGCCACCTTGATCAGCACGCGCTCGCGGGCGATGCCGGCACGCTCGTACAGGCCGACGATGCGACGCGCGCGTGCCGCGCTGGCCGGGCCGTCGAACGCCAGCCTGGCATCGACTTCGGTGGACACGCGGCCGGGTACGATCTTCAGGATCTCGAGCCCGAAGCGCACCAGCACCTGGTCGACCAGGCTGTCCAACGGCTCGTTGCGATGCGCCTTCACGGCATCGTCGAGGATGTGCGCGTAGTCGGCCTGCTGCACCGCCTTCAGGATCAGCGACGGGTTGGTGGTCGCGTCGCGCGGCGCGTAGCGCGCCATCTGCAGGAAGTTGCCGGTGTCGGCGACGACGGTGGTGTACTGCTTGAGTTGGTCGAGCTGGTTCATGGCACGAGGCGGTGAGCGCGCGGCGGTCGGCGCAGGGTAGTGCGCCGATTATCGGCCGCGACGCCAGCGGGGGCTTCAGCGCCCCAGCACCGAAACGCCGTGCCCGCCGAGGCTCAACCACACCGGCTGCCCCGCCACCCACAGCGGCTCGGGCTCGGGCCAGATCACGCCGACACCGGACAAACCCGGTGGCCACACGCTCGAAAGCCGCCGTGCACAATCGGCTCATGTCGTTCGACCTCGTCCTGTTCGGCGGCACCGGCGACCTCGCATGGCGCAAGTTGATGCCCGCGCTGTTCCAGGCCTTTCGTCACGGCAAGCTGCCCGCCGGCGGGCGTCTCCTCGCGGTGGCGCGAGACCCCCGCAGCGACGACGAGTACCGCGCGCTCATCCAGGCGCGCTTCGCCGAAGTCGAAAGCGCAAAGCGCCCCAGCGACGAGGAGTTCAGGCGCTTTGCCGCGCTGCTGCACTACCGGCACATGGATCTCTCGCAGCCGGCCGACTACGCCGGCCTGAAGCGCTGGCTCGACGAGCGCGGCGCCGACACCGTGGTGATGTACCTGGCGACCAGCCCGCACCTGTTCCCGGTGGTGTGCGCGCAACTCGGCGCCGCCGGCCTGAACGGCGCGCACGTGCGCGTCGTGCTCGAGAAGCCGCTCGGCCACGACCTCGCCAGCGCGCGCGAGATCAACCGCGTGGTGGCGGGCGCGTTCGGCGAGGACCAGGCGCTGCGCATCGACCACTACCTGGGCAAGCCGTCGGTGCAGAACCTGTCGGCGCTGCGCTTCGGCAATGCCCTGTTCGAGCCGCTGTGGCGGCGCGAGACCATCGCCAACATCCAGCTCACCATTGCCGAGGACCTGGGCGTGGAGCGGCGCGGCGCCTTCTACGACAGCACCGGCGCGCTGCGCGACATGGTGCAGAACCACGCGCTGCAACTGCTGACGATGATCGCGATGGAGCCGCCGCCGACCCACGACGCCGATGCCATCCGCGACGAGAAGCTCAAGGTGCTGAAGTCGCTGAAAGCCTTCACGCCCGAGAGCGTGGCGCGCGACGTGGTGCGCGGCCAGTACAAGGCCGGCACCATCGACGGCCGGGCCACAGG
>DASURM010000528.1:0-4262 GCA_036280035.1 Burkholderiaceae bacterium
GCGCATCGCGCGCTGCCACGCGCCGTACCACGAACGCCTGCGCGGGCTGCTCGACGCGGTGCACGCGCGCTTCGGCCGCGTGGTGCACCTCGACTGTCACTCGATGAACGCGGTAGCCGGCGTGCAAAGCCAGGGCGGCGCCGGCCACGCGCGCCCCGACATCGTGCTCGGCGACCGCGACGGCACCACCTGCGACCCGGCCCTCACGCGCTTCGCGCGCGACACGCTGGCCGCGATGGGCTACGACGTCCGAGTCAACGACCCGTTCAGGGGTGTTGCGCTGGTGCAGGTGTTCTCCGACCCCGCGCACGGCCGGCACAGCCTGCAGATCGAGCTCAACAAGCGGCTGTACATGGACGAGACGACGCAGCAGCCGAACGCCGGGTTCGCGCCGCTGCAGCGCGACCTGATGCGGCTGGTCGATGCGCTGATCGGTTGGAGCACCGCGCCAGCTTGATTCAACCGGCGCGCCGCGCTGGCCCAATCAACCGCGGCGCCGCGCCAGGTGCCGCATCAGCTCGCGCACGCCGTAGCTCCACGGCGCGAGCCGCTCGCTGTGCTCGACGCGGTTGACCAGCTCGCCCAGGCGCGCGCTGCGGATGCGCACCACGTCGCCCACGTGGTGCGTGAAGCCGCTGCCCGGCGCGCCACGGTCCTGCGTCGGTGCGAACAGCGTGCCACAGAAGAGCACGAAGCCGTCGGGGTACTGGTGCATCGCGGTGGTCTGCGCCACGAGATCCAGCGGATCGCGGCTGATCTCGCGCATCGTGCTGCTGCCTTCGAGCACGAAGCCGTCACGGCCGATGACGGTGAGCGTGAGGTCGGCGCGCCGCACGTCGTCGAGCCCGAAGGTCGAATCGAACAGGCGGATGAACGGGCCGATCGCGGTCGAGCCGTTGTTGTCCTTGCTCTTGCCCAGCAGCAGCGCGCTGCGGCCCTCGAAGTCGCGCAGGTTGACGTCGTTGCCGAGCGTGGCACCCACGATCTGCGCGCGGCTGTTCACCGCCAGCACGACCTCGGGCTCGGGGTTGTTCCACGCCGAGTCGCCGCGCACGCCGATCGCCACGCCGGTGCCCAGCGACGACAGCAGAGGCGCCTTGGTGAACACCTCGGCATCGGGGCCGATGCCCACTTCGAGGTATTGGCTCCACAGGCCACGCGCCTGCAGCGCCGCTTTCAGTGCGGCGGCCTGCGGCGAACCCGGCTTCACCGCGGCGAGGCTGGTGCCGATTGCGCGCTGCACCTCGGCGCGCACCGCGTCGGCGCGCGCCGGGTCGCCCTTGGCCTGCTCCTCGATCACGCGTTCCAGCAGGCTGCTGGCAAACGTGACGCCGGCAGCCTTGATGACCTGCAGATCGATCGGCGCCAACAGGTGCGGCATCCGCTCGTCGCGCGCGGCGCGCGCGGTGTTGCGCAGGATTTCGCCCAGCGACCCGAGCCGCACGCCCGGCGTGGCCTGCACGGCCCGCGCGGGCTCGGCCTCGTCGAGCAGATCGCTCACGGTGGCAAAGCGCACCGACAAGTCGAACACGCCATCGGCACGCACCGCCACCACCGACGGGCCGGCGTGCGCACCGCGCACCCAGCAGCGCCCGATCAGGGCGCCGGCGGTGCCGTCGTCGGGCAGGCAGCTCTGCGGGTCGAGTTCGAGGTCGGCGGTCACGTCGCGCGTTCAGGTGAAGGCGACGCGGATCTTACGGGCCCGCTCGCGCGTCGCGCGGCGCGACTAGACCCGCTCGTAGATTCCCGCCGCGCCCTGACCCATGCCGACGCACATCGTGACCATGCCGTACTTCAGGTTGTGCCGGTGCAGCGCGTGGATCGTGGTGGCCGAGCGGATCGCGCCGGTGGCACCCAGCGGGTGGCCGAGCGCGATCGCGCCGCCCATCGGGTTGACCTTGGCGGGGTTCAGGCCCACCGTGTCGATGACCGCCAGCGATTGCGCGGCGAACGCCTCGTTGAGTTCGATCCAGCCGAGATCGTCGAGCTTCAGGCCCGCCAGCTTCAATGCGACCGGAATCGCCTCGATCGGGCCGATGCCCATGATGTGCGGCGGCACACCCTTGATCGCGAAGCTGACGAAGCGCGCCAGCGGCTTGAGATCGAACTGCTTGACGGCTCGCTCGCTGGCCAGGATCAGGCAGCCAGCGCCGTCGCTGGTCTGGCTCGAGTTGCCCGCGGTCACGCTGCCGTAGCCGGTGGGCTTGCCCGCCGGGTCGCGCGGCGCGGCGAACACGGGCTTGAGCTTGCCCAGCGCCTCGAGCGAGGTGTCGGCGCGCGGGCCTTCGTCGAGCGCGACGCTGCGCTTGCCGACCACGACCTCGCCGGTGGCGAGGTCGGGCGTGCGCGATTCGACTTCGATCGGCGTCATCTCGGCGGTGAACTCGCCGGCCTGCTGCGCCGCGATCGCCCTCTGGTGCGATTGCAGGGCGAAGCGATCCTGCGCTTCGCGGCTGACCTTCCACTGCACGGCCACTTTCTCGGCGGTGAGCCCCATGCCGTAGGCGATGCCGATGTTCTCGTCGCGGTCGAACAGGTGTGCGTTGAACGACGGCGTCGCGCCGGTCATCGGGATCGCGCTCATGCTCTCGGCGCCGCCGGCGAGCATCACGTCGGCCTCGCCGACGCGGATGCGGTCGGCCGCCATCTGCACCGCGGTGAGCCCCGACGCGCAGAAGCGGTTGATCGTGACGCCGCCCACCGTGTGCGGCAGACCGGCGAGCAGCGCCGCGATGCGCGCCATGTTCAGCCCCTGCGGCCCCTCGGGCATCGCGCAGCCGACGATCGCGTCCTCGATCGCCTTGGGATCCAGCGTCGGCACCTGCGACAGCGCGTGGCGGATGGTGGCGACCAGCAGGTCGTCGGAGCGCGTGTGGCGGAACACGCCGCGGCCCGAGCGGCCGATCGGCGTGCGCGTGGCGGCGACGATGTAGGCGTCTTGAACTTGCTTGCTCATTCGTTTGCTCCTGCCCTCCAACGAAGGCACTGTGAGGCGTCGCGAGCGAGCGCCAGGCTAGGCGGACGGAGCGCAGGAACCGGAACGTACTGGAGGTACGTGAGGATTCCGAGCACCGGCCAACGACGCATGGCGTTCGCGCAGTAGCCGAACTAGTTGCGCACGGGCTTGCCGGTCTGCAGCATCCCCATGATCCGCTCCTGCGTCTTCGGGTGGTCGAGCAGCGAGCAGAAGTGCTTGCGCTCGAGCGTCATCAGGTACTCCTCGGTCACCAGCGAGCCCGCATCGACATCGCCGCCGCACACCACGTCGGCGATCAGGCTGGCGAGGTGGAAGTCGTGCGCGCTGGCGAAGCCGCCGTCGCGCAGGCCCACCAGCGACGCCTTGATGGTCGCGATGCCGTTGCGGCCCGCCACCGCAATCGGCCGCCGCTGCGGCGCGCGCCAGCCGGAGTCGGCCAACGCGCCAGCCTGCGCCAGCGCGACGGTGAGCAGCTCGTCCTTGTGCGGCACGATCACGTCATCGACCCCCAGGTAACCGAGCGCGCGGCTCTCGATCGCACTGGTGCCCACCTTGGCCATCGCGGCAGCGGTGAATGGCTCCTTGATGAACGCCAGCGGGTCGGTACCCGGCGCCGCGGCGGCCGCCTCGGCGGCCTTGCGCGCGATGGCGGCCAGGCCACCCCCGGAGGGCACGAGGCCGACGCCGACCTCGACCAGGCCGACGTAGGTCTCCATGTGCGCGACGCGCCGCGCGCTGTACAGCGCCAGCTCGCAGCCGCCGCCGAGCGCCAGCCCGCGCATCGCGCTCACCACCGGCACCTGCGCGTAGCGCAGGCGCAGCATCAGGTCCTGCAGCTTCTTGACCTCGGGGGCGATGCCCTTGGAGCCCGACTTCATGAACACCGGCATCAGCGCTTCGAGGTTGGCGCCGGCCGAGAACACGTCGTCGGGCGACCAGATCACCAGCGCCTTGAACTGCGCTTCGGCGAGGTCGAGCGCCTTGGCGAGGCCTTCGATCACCGCCGGGCTGATGAGGTGCAGCTTGGCGGTGATGCTGGCGATCGCCACGTCGTCGCCGCGCGTCCAGACGCGGATCTCGTCGTTCTTGTAGAGGTCGGTGCCGCTCTTCAATGGGGAGACAGCACCCGAGCCGAGCACGGCCTCGGGAAACGGCTGGCGCCGGTACACCGGCAGGCTCGAGCGCGGCACAGTGCGCTTGCCGCTCGGGCTCCATGAGCCTTCGGGGGCGTGCACGCCATCGCGGCCGTCGGTGACCCATGCGGGCAGCGGCGCGTTGGATAGCG
>DASURM010000529.1:0-2000 GCA_036280035.1 Burkholderiaceae bacterium
GAGAAAGCGTTCGGCAACGCCGGCCAGCGTATCGCCGTCGCGCCACACGTAGACGAGCAGGCGATCGTTGTGCCCGACCACGGTGCCCTGCGACGACGCGGCCGGTGGCAGCCCGACGGATGCCTCGACGGCCGTCGGTGCCGGCGGCGCCGACGGCGGCGTGGCGCAACCGAGCAGGCCCGCGCCAAGCGCCGCGCACACGATGCCCACGCGGCAGCGCGCCGCCGCTGACGAGCGCGCTCTCATGACGGCGCTCGAGGTGCCGGTGGTGTGCGCGAGCTGGCGAGCGTGGCCGGCGAGGCGGGGGTACGCGCGGTGTCGCGATCCTGCAGCGATTGCGCCATCGCATCGAAATCGGCGAACAGAAGGCCGAATTCGTCTTTGCGGCTCTCGGCGATGCGGTGCGTGAAGTTGCCGTTGGCGATCTCGCGCAGCGAGTCGCCGACCAGGCGGATCGGCTTGGCGAACCAGTTGGCCAGCAGGTACATCGCCAGCGCCACCGCGGCCACGGTGACCAGCACCAGCACCGCCATCAGCGTGATCGACAGCTGCGCCACCTGGGTCAGCGGCTTCTCGGCAATGCCCAGCGCAACGCGGCCGACCAGCTTGTCCTGGAAGGTGGCCGGTGCCTCGAAGCCGAGAATCGGCTGGTCGGCGACGCGGTAGCGGAACGCCGCCGCGCCGCCGGCGAGCTTGCTCAGCGGCTCGGTGCCGGCGGGCGTGTAGGGCTTGCCCACCAGCGCGCCCACGCTCGACGCGCGCACCACGCCCGACGGGTCCATCACGACGATGCGCTCGAAGTTGCCGGTCTTCATCATCTCCTGCACCGCGACGTCGACCACTTCCCATTCCTCGGCCAGCGCCGGCGCGGCGTTCTGGCGTGCGATGAAACGCGCCAGCGACGAGCCGTATTCGATGGCCTGGCCCATCAGCGCGGCGTACTGGCGCTGCGTGATGATGGCCGCGGTGATGCCCATCACGACGGCGACGATCGCCGCCATCGCGATCGCCCACTTGACGCGCAACGGCACGATGCGCGGTTTCGACTGCTCGCGCGCGGTCTCTTCCAGCTCGGCCAGCACCTTCAGCAGCGCGTCGGCCAGCTCCTTGCCGCTCTGGTAGCGCTGCGCCGGCTGTTTCGCCAGGCAGCGCTCGACCACCCGGCGCAGCGACGCCGGCGCGTCGGGGCGTTTTTGCCCCAGCGGCGGCGTCGGATCGTTGGCAATGCGCGTGGCCACCGCGACCAGGCTCTCGCCCTTGAACGGACGCTCGCCGGTGATCATCTGGTACAGCACGATGCCGGCCGAGAAGAGGTCGGAGCGGCCGTCGAGCTTCTCGCCGCGCGTCTGCTCGGGCGACATGTACTGCGGCGTGCCCATCACCGCGCCGACCTGCGTGTGCTGCTGGCCGGCGCCGTCGTCCATGTGCGCGATGCCGAAATCGGTGACCTTGACCGTCCGGCCATCGGCCAGCATCAGGATGTTGCCCGGCTTGATGTCGCGGTGCACGATGCCGTGCGCATGCGCATAGTCGAGCGCGCGCGCGAGCTGCAGCCCCACCAGCACCGCGTCGCGGATCGGCAGCGGTTTGCCCCTGTCGAGCTGGTCGGCCAGCGGCACGCCGTCGACCAGCTCCATCGCCATGTACGGCCGGCCCTCGATCTCGCCGACGTCGTGCACCACGACGATGTTGGGATGCGACAGCCCGCCCGCGGCGCGCGCCTCGCGCAGGAAGCGCGCGTGGAACTCGGCATCCTCGGCCAGCGACGCATGCAGGAACTTGATCGCCACCGAGCGGTTGATCTGCGGGTCGTGCGCCTTGTAGACGGTGGCCATGCCGCCGCGCCCGAGGCGCGACTGGATCAGGTAGCGGCCGACCTGGCGCACCGGCGTATCGCCGACGATCGGGCCGGTGCCGGCCTCCTTGCCGCTCAGCGTGTGGCCGGGAAGCCCGCTCGAAAAAGTGCTCGGACGCCCGGGGTCGGACTCGGGCTTGGGCTG
>DASURM010000530.1:0-5389 GCA_036280035.1 Burkholderiaceae bacterium
AAGCGCCCGCGCGTTCGCGAGTGGCCGGCGAACGCCTTGCGACTTGCAGGCCGCAAGGCAGCGAGCAAGACCGGCGAGGGAACTGTCTCATTGGACGATTGTAGGCAGCGCCGCTGCGCGCGCCCTCTACAATCGGCGCATCGTCAGGCCGCCCTCGCTGCGCCCGCATGCACCGCCCACGTTGACCCGCTGGCTGCTCCGCATTCTCGGCGTGCTGCTGATGGCCAGCGCCGCCGCGCTGGCGCTGTCGCGCGCACCCGATCGCAGCGTGCAGTCGCTGGTCGCGCGCTGGGCGCCGCCACCATCGGAGTTCATCGAACTGAACGGCCAGCTCGTGCACCTGCGCGACACCGGGCCGCGCCACGACGCCGTGCCGCTGGTGCTGCTGCACGGCACGTCGGCCAGCCTGCACACGTGGGACGGCTGGAGCGCGGCGCTGCAGGGGCAGCATCGCGTGATCCGCTTCGACCTCCCCGGCTTCGGCCTGACGGGGCCGTTCAGCGGCCGCTACGCATCATGGGCGTACCGCGGCGACGACCTCGCGCGCTTCGTGCTCGAATTGCTCGACCACCTGCAGGTGCAGCGCTTCGCGATCGGCGGCAACTCGCTGGGCGGTGAAATCGCCTGGCGCGTCGCCTCGCTGGCACCCGATCGTGTGCAGCGCCTGGTGCTGGTCGACGCCGCCGGCTACGCGCTGAACCCGCAGTCGATGCCGATCGGCTTCCAGTTGGCGCAACTGCCCGGCATCGACAAGCTGCTCGAGTGGCTGTTGCCGCGCGGCGTGGTCGAGGCCAGCGTGCAAGAGGTCTACGGCGATCCGTCCAAGGTCACCCCGGGGCTTGTCGATCGCTACTTCGAGCTCACGCTGCGCGAAGGCAACCGACGCGCGCTGGTGCAGCGCTTTCGGGCGCAGGCGCTCGATCAGCAGCGGGTCGATGCCAACATCGAGCGCATCCGCGCGCTCGCGCTGCCGACGCTGGTGATCTGGGGCGGCCGCGACCGCCTGATTCCGCCGGCCACCGCGCAGCGCTTTCACGCCGACATCGCCGGCAGCCGGCTGGTGGTGTTCGACGCGCTCGGCCATGTGCCGCAGGAAGAAGACCCGCGGGCCACCGCAGCGGCGGTGGCCGCGTTCTGGAGGCAGACCCCCTGACCCGCGCTTCAGGGCGCGAGGTCGAACACCAGCACTTCGGCGCTGCGGCCGTGCGCCAGCTCGAACTGCGGCTCGCCGCGCAGCAGCGCGCCGTCGCCCGCCTCGAGCGACTGGCCGTTTACCCGCAGCGAGCCGCGCGCCAGGTGCACATAGCCCAGGCGGCCCTCGGCCAGCGGCAGCCGCGCCTGCTCGTCGCCGTCGAACAGCCCCGCGTAGACGCTGGCATCGGCGTGCACGGTGAGCGATCCATCGCGGCCACCGGGGGACGCGACCAGCCGCAGGCGGCCGCGCTTGTCGGCCTCGGCAAACGCCTTCTGCTCGTAACCCGGCGCGATGCCGAGCTGCGACGGCAGGATCCAGATCTGCAGGAAGTGCGTCTCCTGGTCGCGCGCGCCGTTGAACTCGCTGTGCATCACGCCACGGCCGGCGCTCATGCGCTGCACCTCGCCGGGCAGGATGGTCGAGCTGTTGCCCATGCTGTCGCGGTGCGCGAGCGCGCCGTCGAGCACGACGCTCACGATCTCCATGTCGCGGTGGCCGTGGGTGCCGAAGCCGGTGCCCGGCGCGATGCGGTCCTCGTTGATGACGCGCAGGTTGCCGAAGCCCATGTGTGCCGGGTCGTGGTAGTCGGCGAACGAAAAGCTGTGCCGCGTCTTGAGCCAGCCGTGGTCGGCGCTGCCACGATCGGCCGACTTGCGCAAGGTGATCATCGAGTCCCCCGATTGCATGTCGCAACTGTAGGAGTGGTTGCCAGCCGTGAGCGGCCTCTGGTTCGCAGCCGGCGTTCAAATATGATGAAGCTCGATGAAGCCCCCACGCTCGCTGCGATGAGCCACGGCCGCCGCAACGCGTTGACGCCCGAAGCGCTGGGCATGGTCGACGCCATCGCGCGCAGCGGCAGCTTTGCCGCCGCGGCGCGCGAGCTGGGCAAGGTGCCGTCGGCGCTCACCTACAGCGTGCGTCAGCTCGAAGACGCGCTCGATGTGCTGCTGTTCGACCGCAGCTCGCGCCAGGCCAGGCTCACCGCCGCCGGCCAGGAGCTGCTCGAGCATGGCCGGCGCGTTCTCGAGCAGGTCGACGCGTTGGCCAACCGCGTGCAGCGCGTGGCCACCGGCTGGGAGGCCAGCCTGACCATCGCCGCCGACGACGTGATCTCGCGGCTGACGCTGTTCGAACTGATCGAGGCCTTCTATGCGCGGCGCGGCAGCGCCCTCACGCAACTGCGGCTGCGCACCGAGGTGCTGACCGGGGTCTGGGAGGCCCTGGTCACGGGCCAGGCCGATCTGGCGATCGGCATGGCTGGCAACACCGGCGGCCAGGTCGGCATCGAGCTGCGGCCGCTGGGCGAGGTGCCTTTCGTGTTCGCGGTCGCGCCGCACCACCCGCTGGCGGCGATGGTCGAGCCGCTGACCGACGAGCTGATCCAGCGCCACCGCGCGGTGGCGGTGGCCGATTCGGCGCAACGGCTGGCACCGGCCACGCACAACCTGCTGGGCGGCCAAGACGTGCTGACGGTGACCTCGATGCAGGCCAAGGTCGAGGCCCAACTGCGCTGCCTGGGCTGCGGCTTCCTGCCCGAGGCGCTGGTGCGCGCGCACGTGCGCAACGGGGTGCTGGTGGTCAAGCGGGTGCAGCGCGGCAATCCGCAGGTGCAGCTGGGCTATGCCTGGCGCGCCGACGCGGTGAGCCGGCCGCGCAAGTCCCCGCAGGGCCTGGCGCTGCAGTGGTGGCTGCAGCAGCTCGACAGCCCGGCAACTCGGCGCGCCCTGCTCGAGCACCCTCGCAACGCCACGGTCGACATGGTGTCCGCGTGACGCAATACGTCGGCCGCTTCGCCCCCACGCCGTCGGGTCCGCTGCACGAGGGCTCGCTGGTCGCCGCGCTGGCGAGTTGGCTCGACGCGCGGGCACACCGCGGGCGCTGGCTGGTGCGCATCGAAGACCTCGACACGCCGCGCAACGAGGAAGGCGCCGACCAGATCATCCTCGGCCAGCTCGCGATCTGCGGGCTGGTGGGCGACGAGGAGCCGTTGCTGCAATCGCAGCGCGGCACCGCCTACGAAGAGGCGATGCTGCAGCTCGCCGATGCCGGCCAGGTCTACCCGTGCGGCTGCAGCCGGCGCGAGGTGGAACAGTTGCTGACCACGCTCGGCTTCCTGCAGGAGCGCGACGACGAGCGCGTCTACCCGGGCACCTGCCGCGGCGGCCTGCGCGGCAAGCCGGCGCGCGCGATGCGCGTGCTGACCGCGCTCGGCGGCGAGGACATCACGATCCGCTGGATCGACCGCCGGCTCGGCCGCCAGCGCCAGAACGTGACGCGCGAGGTCGGCGATTTCGTCGTCAAGCGAGCCGACGGCATCTTCGCCTACCAGCTCGCGGTGGTGGTCGACGACGCCTACCAGGGCATCACCCACGTCGTGCGCGGCGAAGACCTGGCCGACAACACAGCGCGCCAGATCCACCTGCAGCGGCTGATGGGGCTGGCCGAACCGCTGTACCTGCACACACCGTTGGTGATGGGCATCGACGGCCACAAGCTGTCCAAGCAGAACGGCGCGATCGCCCTCGACGTCAGCGACCCGGTGGGCGCGCTGCAGCAGGCCGCGCGCGTGCTCGAGCTGCCGCGCATCGAGGCGTTGTCGGTGTCCGAGTGGCTGGTGGCGGCCACCCGCGCGTGGGCCACGCGCTGGGCGCTGTGATTCCCGCCGCGCCTCAGGTGCCGAGCCAGTGCCGGCGGTAGACCAGCAGCTCGTCGATCGATTCGTGCACGTCGGCCAGCGCGGTATGCGCCTGGTTCTTCGTCACCCGCTCGAGCAATGCGGGCTTCCAGCGCCGCGCCAGCTCCTTGAGCGTGCTGACGTCGAGGTTGCGGTAGTGGAAGAACGACTCGAGCCTGGGCATGTAGTTGGCCAGGAAGCGGCGATCCTGGCAGATGGTGTTGCCGCACATCGGGCTCTTGCCGGCACCGATGTAGCGCCGCAGCCAGGCGATCACCGCCTCCTGGGCCGCGGCCTCGTCGATCGTCGAGGCGCGCACGCGCTCGACGAGGCCGCTCTTGCCGTGCGTGGCCTTGTTCCAGGTGTCCATCGCGTCGAGCACGGCGTCGCTCTGGTGGATCGCCAGCACGGGGCCTTCGACGCGGCGCGTCACCTGCGGGTCGGTGACCACGACCGCCACCTCGATGATGCGGTCGCGCTCGGGCGACAGGCCGGTCATCTCGAGGTCGATCCAGATCAGGTTCTGATCGCTCGGCGCGAGCACGGCAGCGGGGTCTTCGACGGCGGCACTCATGGCGGCATTGTGGCTCACCTACACTTTGTGCATGTCTGCGCACCCGTTGACCTGGCTGTTTGCGGCGGCGCTGCTGGCGGCGCTCGCCGGAAGGCTGTGGCTGGCGACGCGCCAGGTGCGCTATGTGGCCGCGCACCGCGACACGGTGCCGCGCGCGTTCGCGCCGCGCGTGTCGCTGCAAGCGCACCAGCGTGCCGCCGACTACACCATGGCCAAGACGCGCTTCGGCCTGCTGACGATGGCCTTCGACAGCGCGCTGCTGCTCGGCTGGACGCTGCTCGGCGGGCTCGACGCGCTCAACGGCTGGCTGCGCGAGGCGGTGCTGCCGCACTGGGGCGCGCTGCCGTACCAGCTCGTCTTGCTGAGCACGTTCGTGCTCGTCAGCGCGCTGCTCGACCTGCCGTTCGAGTGGTGGCGCACCTTTCGCATCGAGCAGCGGTTCGGCTTCAACCGCAGCACGGGGCGGCTGTTCGTCGCCGACCTGCTGAAGAGTGCGCTGGTGGCGGCGCTGCTCGGCCTGCCGCTGGCGGCACTGGTGCTGTGGATCATGGGCAGCAGCGGCGGCTGGTGGTGGCTGTGGGCCTGGGCCGTCTGGACGGCGTTCAACCTGCTGATCCTGGTGATCTACCCGACGCTCATCGCGCCGCTGTTCAACAAGTTCGAGCCGCTGCGCGACGAGACGCTGGCCGCTCGCGTGCAGGGCCTGATGCAGCGCTGTGGCTTCGCCGCCAAGGGTCTGTTCGTGATGGACGGCAGCCGGCGCTCGGCGCACGGCAACGCCTACTTCACCGGCTTCGGCGCGGCCAAGCGCGTGGTGTTCTTCGACACGCTGCTGTCGCGTCTGTCGCCGGGCGAAGTGGAAGCGGTGCTCGCGCACGAGCTCGGGCACTTCAAGCACAAGCACGTGCTCAAGCGGATGCTGTTGATCTTCCTCGCGAGCCTCGGC
>DASURM010000531.1:0-4903 GCA_036280035.1 Burkholderiaceae bacterium
GCGCTGCGCTGCCGGCGCGTGCACGTGATGGCGGGGTTGGCGCCGGCGGGTACCGAGCGGGCGCGGCTGCTCGCGACCTACCAGGCCAACCTCGCCTGGGCGGCGCAGCAGGCGGCAAGCATCGATGTTGCCTGCCTGATCGAGCCGATCAACCCGCGCGACATTCCGGGCTACGTGCTCAACCGGCAGGACGACGCGCACCGCATCGTGCAGGAGGTCGGCGCGCCCAACCTCCAGGTGCAGATGGACCTCTACCACTGCCAGATCGTCGAGGGCGACGTGGCGACGAAGGTCCGGCACTACCTGCCCACCGGCCGCGTCGGCCACCTGCAGATCGCCGGCGTACCCGAGCGCCAGGAGCCCGATGTGGGCGAGCTGAACTACGCCTACCTGTTCGACGTGATCGACGAGGTGTCGGCCGCCTGCGGCTGGAGCGGCTGGATCGGCTGCGAATACCGGCCGCGGCGCGGTGCGGTCGCGGGCGGCACGTCGCAGGGGCTGGGCTGGCGCCCGCGAGCGAACAGGCCTTGAATCAGGTGGCCGGATTGAGCCTGGGGTGCGTCTCCTCGCCCCAGCGCAGCAGCACGGCACCGGACACCAGCATGGCCACGGCGACGAACCAGAACGCGCTCTCCAGCGCGCCGCCGAGCGCCGCCGCGGCGCCGAGGCCGAGCGCGCCGATGCCGTAGCCCAGGTCGCGCCAGAAGCGGTAGATGCCGATGGCCGAGGCCCGCCAGCTCGGGTGCGCGATGTCGGCCACCGCTGCGCTCAGGTTCGGGTACAGCATGGCCATGCCGAGCCCGGCGATCGCCGCCGCCACGCCGAACCAGGCGGCGGCGCTCCCGAGCGGCATCAGCGCGACGCCGGCGCCGCAGATCCACATGCCCCAGGCGTTCAAACGGTGCCTGCCGACGCGGTCGGACAGCCTGCCGGTGAACAACTGCGCCGCGCCCCAGGTCAGGCCATACACGCCGACGAGCCAGCCGATGCCAGGCAGGCTCACCCCCTGCTGATGAAAGTAGACCGGCCAGAACGCCCACACCAGCGCGTCGACGAACTTCTCCACCAGCCCCGCCTGGCACAGCGCCGCCATGCGGCGGTCGCGCCAGCTCATCAGCGCCAGCATCTCGGCGGTCGAAGGCTGCTCGCTGACGCCGGCCGGATAGCGCGGGCGCAGCGAGTGCGCAGGCGCGAGCGCATGCCGCTTCACTTCGTCGCGCGCCCAAGGCAGGGTGTCGACCACCGACAGCCACGACAACAGCGTCGCCAGCCCGATGACGACCGCGCCGAACCACAGCAGCCCCTGTCGTGCACCCAGCGCCGACGCCAGGTAGCCCGTGACGACCCCGGCCACGGCGACGCCGACGTAGCCGGCGAACTCGTTGAGCCCGATCACCAGCCCGCGCTGGTCGGCGCGGGTGAGGTCGAGCTTGGCAGTCTGGGTCATCGACCACGTCAGGCCCTGGTTGATGCCCAGCAGGATCGTCGCGAACACGACCCACGACCAACTGGTGGCGAAATGGATCAGCGCGGGGATCGGCACCGCCACCAGCCAACCCAGCAACAGCACGCGCTTGCGTCCCGTGCGCTCGGCCCATCGGCCGGCGACGAAGTTCATCGCCGCCTTGACGAAGCCGAAGGCGACGACGAACGCCGCCAGCAGCATGAACGACCCTCTGGGGACGCCGAACTCCGACTGCGCCAGCGCCGGCACGACGGTGCGCATCATGCCCAGCGTCATGCCCACCAGCAGCACCTGTAGCAGTTGCTGCAGAAACTGGCCGAGGTTGACGCGGATGCCGAACTGCATCGGCCTCTCAAGCAAATGTGGCTCTGCCACTTTGCTTGACCCCTGGGGGCGGGAATGACGAAGTCATTTCCTGGGGGTGCTTCAAGCGTGCGCGGGCACGCCGCGCAGGTTCGCCTCGACGATGCGCACCATGTCGGCCGGTGGCGCTGGCATCTCGGCGGTCAGCGCGTCGACGAACGCCTGCTTCGGCAGCGAGAGCATCGGGTTGAAGCGCTTCTCGAACGCGATGGTCGACGACGGCTTGCCCGACAGGCCGGCGCCGCACGCGCTGCCTGCCTGATGCCCGGGGTAGATCTCCAGCTCCGGCGGCAAGGTCAGCAGCCGTTGGTGCAGCGACTCGTGGAGCCGGGCGGCCATCTCGCGCTCGCGGCCGGCGAGATCGGGGCGCCCCACCGCGCCGACGAGCAGCGTGTCGCCAGTGACGACGAACCAGGGCCCGTCGCCGCGACGCAGGTCGCGCACCAGCAGGCACACGCTGTCGGGCGTATGCCCGGGCGTGTGAATGACGTCCACGAGCACGTTGCCCGCCGCCAACCGCTGCCCGTGGTGCAACGGCGCGAACGCGGTGGCGACGCGCCCCTGGTTGCTTTCGTGCAGCGCATAGGGGGCGCCGACGCGCCGGGCCAACTCGGCGCCGCCCGAGTAGTGATCGGCGTGCACGTGGGTGTCGATCACGTGGGCGATGCGCGCGCCGGCCTGCTCGGCCTCGGCGACGAACCAGTCCTCGTCGCCGGCGACGACGTCGACGGCGATCGCCATCCGGTGCCCGACGCAGCCGAACAGATACGACAGGGTGGCGTTGGCCGCGGTGCGTTGGCGGAAGAACATCCTTCGGGCCCCGATCGCGGCGGTCAGACCTTGTCGGCGCGCAGCGAGATGCTCTTCACGCCGAACTTCTTCGTCGCGCCCTGCGCGTTGTCGGACAGGAAGCGGTACTGGTCGTTGACCTGCTCGGCCACGACGCGCAAGCCGGCGTCCTCGATCGCCCGCTTGTAGCGGTCGACCTGCCAGGCGCCGCCGATGCACGCGGCCCACAAGGTGCTGTTGCACGAGATCGACTCGGGCAGGTCGACCGCGGTGACGATGTCGGCGATCGCCAGGCGGCCGCCGGTGTGCAGCACGCGCGCTATCTCGCGCATCGTGGCCGGCTTGTCGACCATCAGGTTGAGCACGCCGTTGCTGATCACGACGTCGAAGCTGCCGTCCTCGAACGGCAGCGCGTCGATGAAGCCCTTCACGTAGGTGACGTTGCGCACGCCGTCGCGCTGGCGCAGCGCCTCGGCCTTGGCGCGCTGCGCGTCGGTCATGTCGAGGCCGACCACGGTGCCCTCGGGCCCGGCGATCAGGCTGGCGATGAAGGTGTCCATGCCCGAGCCGCTGCCGAGGTCGAGCACGCGAGCGCCCTGCATCTCGTCGAGCAGGTGGAAGTAGTAGCCGACGCCGGCGAACGAATCGATCGCCTCGGCCGGGATGCGGTCGAGGTCGGCCGCGCGGTAGCCGAGCCGCTCGGCCAGCGCGCGGCCCATCTCGAAGTGGAACTCGCCGTGCGGGTTGCGCGCGACGTCGTGGTACATGGCGCGGACCTTGGTTTCGAGGTCGGCGCGGTTGACTTGCTCTGACATGGCGATACCTCGGCTCAGGTCAGGTTCAACGGCACGGCACCTTCGACCAGGCGCTCGACCAGGTTGACGGCGGTGACGATCTGCGCGCCCGGGATCAGGTCGGCCTCGGTGATGCCGCGCGGGCCGGTGCAGGCGCCGCAGGCCCAGATCGCGCCGCCGTTCTTCAAGTAGGCCTGCATCACTTCGGCCAGTGGCTTCATGCCGTGCGCGCTCACCTTGTCGGCGTAGCCGCGGGTGGCGACGCGCACGCCCTCGGCGGTCAGGAAGACGGTGCTCGCCTGGTCGGCGGTGGCGGCGACGTTGGCGACGATGAACGGCAGCGTGGCGCGCTCGGCGTCTTCGGCGCCGTGCGCGCAGTGAATCAGAAGGGACTTGGACATTTCAGGTTTCTCCGTCAGGTGGGTTGTGAAGGTCGAGGGGTGTTGCGAATCCAGAAGCGCGTGCATGGGCCTTCTTCGACGCGCGTGGCGACCAGCTCGTGTCCGGTCAGTCGGCACCAGGCCGGCACGCCGGCGCGGGTGGCTGGGTCGTGCGTCAGCACTTCCAGCACCTGGTTCGGCTGCATCGCGGTGAGGGTCTGCCGGATCAGCGGCGTCACGGTGCCGCAGGCTTCGCCGGCGGCATCGAGCAGACCGTGGGCAGTGGGTTCGGAAGTAGGCATGGCAGTGGGCTTCGGTGGGGCAATGCACAACGGCAATGCGAATTGCGTGCCAACCCTACGGACTGCCCGGCTCTCCTCGTGGCAGGCAGCTGATCGCCGCTGACTCGGCCGACCCGCCGATGCAACAAAGGACATGCGTCATATCCGCCCGGACATGAGCGTCGATCGGCATCCGAGCACCGCGTTCGCACCCAAGCACGAACGAGCGACAAGCGCTACGCTCGCTGCCGTCGACTGCCGAACGAGGCCGCGCCGTCATGCAAACCCTGCCGACCACTCGTGCCGCCACCGCGCCGCTGGCGCACGAGCGCGATCGTCAACTGCAGTTCGGTCCCGGCATCCGCGTGCAGCGCCTCGTCGAGGCGGTGTTCCTGCTCGCGGCCCTGTTCACGCGCGACGTGGCCTTTGCCTACGTCACCTTCGCGCTGACGCTGCTCGAGGCGCTGTCGCCGCGCTGGGTGCCGGTGGCGCTGGTCGTGGCACGGTTCGCGCGCTTCGGAGGCGAGCACCGCATCGGCGACCTCTATTTCGACCTGCGCGGTTCGCGCGGGGCGTGCGCGATCTCGGTGTTCGTGCAGGCCGCCGGCATCGGCTTGGTGTGGGCCGGCCATCCCCTGGCCGGATTCATGCTTCTCACGGTGCCGACGGCGTCGTTCCTGATGGCGCCGACGCTGGGCTTCTGCGCCGGCTGCTGGTTCTACGTGCTGGGGCGAGACTGGCTCGTCCGGCACCGCCTGTTGAGAGGTGGATTCGATGAATGCGACGACATCAACATCGACCGCGCGGCCGACGCGGACCAACCAGAACTGC
>DASURM010000532.1:0-8730 GCA_036280035.1 Burkholderiaceae bacterium
GGGCTGATGTTCGTCGGCGTCGTGATGTACGCGCCTTGGGGGCTCGGCGGGCTGATCCTGATGCACCACCCGCTGCTGGCCGCAGGTCAGTTGCGCCGCGTGGTGCCCGCCTACGCGCTGGCGGTGGGGCCCGCCGTGTTGCTCGGGGCCGGAGGCATCGGTTTGGTGGAAACCACGCATCATCTACTAGTCAATTCGGCGCAGGGCCCGGCGATGCGCGTGCTCGGCATCGGCTACGATGCGACGTCGCCGCTGGCCTGGGTGGTGATCGCGGCGCTGCTGGCTGCCGGTGTCTGGCTGCTGTTGCGCGTGGCGCCGCTTGTCTCTTCGGCCTATCTCGAGGCGGCGCAGGCTGCCCACACGCCGGGGTCGCGGCAATGAGTGCCGATGCCGGCGGCGACGCGGCGCTGCAACTGATCGAGCTGCACAAGCGGTTCGGTGCCACGCCGATCATCCGCGGCGTCGATCTGCAGGTGCGCAAGGGCGAGCGCCATGCGGTGATCGGCCCCAACGGCGCCGGCAAATCGACGCTTTTCAACCTGATCAGCGGGCGCTTTGCGTCGACCTCGGGGCAGATCCGCCTCAACGGCGAAGAAATTACCGGGCTGCCGCCCTACTCGATCAACCGCCGTGGCCTGGCGCGCAGCTTCCAGGTGACCAACATCTTCCCGCGCATGTCGGTGTTCGAGAACGTGCGCTGCGGCGTGCTGTGGTCGCTCGGCTACCGCTACGCGTTCTGGCAGCGCGTGGCCAAGGCGCGCGATGCCACCGAGCGCACCGAGTCGATCCTCGAGCAGATCAACCTCGCCAACCGGCGCGGTGCGCCCGCCGGCGTGCTGTCGTACGCCGAGCAGCGCGCGCTGGAGATCGGCATCACCATCGCCGGCGGCGCCGACGTGATCCTGCTCGACGAACCCACCGCCGGCATGAGCCGCAGCGAGACCGAGCACGCGGTGGCGCTGATCCGCCGCGTCAGCGAGGGCAAGACGCTGCTGATCGTCGAGCACGACATGAGCGTGGTTTTCGACCTGGCCGACCGCATCTCGGTGCTGGTGTACGGCCAGGTGATCGCCACCGACACCCCGCCGGCGATCCGCGCCAACGCCGAGGTGCAGAAGGCGTACCTCGGCAGCGCGGTCGAGGAAACCGGCCATGCTTGAAGTGCAGGGCCTGCACGCCTACTACGGCAAGAGCCACATCCTGCACGGCGTGGACTTCCGCGTCGGCGACGGCGAGATCGTGTCGCTGCTCGGGCGCAACGGTGTCGGCCGCTCGACGACGATCAAGGCGATCATGGGCGAGGTCGCGCGCGAGGGTTCGGTGCGCTTCAAGGGCCGCGAACTGATCGCGGCGAAACCGCACCAGATCGCGCGCAGCGGCCTCGGCTACGTGCCCGAGAGCCGCGACATCTTTCCGCAGCTCACGGTGCGCGAGAACCTGATCCTCGGCATGAAGTCGGCGCGCGCCAGCGGCCGCTGGTCGATGGACGACATGTTCGAGCTGTTCCCGCGGTTGCGCGAGCGCGCCGACACCGCCGGCGGCGTGCTCTCGGGCGGCGAGCAGCAGATGCTGACGATGTGCCGCACGCTGATGGGCGACCCCGACCTGATGATGGTCGACGAGCCCACCGAGGGCCTGGCGCCCAAGATGGTCGAGCTGGTGGCCGAACTGCTCGAGCGCATCGCCGCGCGCGGCGTCGCCATCCTGCTGGTCGAGCAGAAGCTGACCATCGCGCTGCGCATCTCCAAGCGGCTGTACGTCATGGGCCACGGCCGGATCGTGTTCGAGGGCACGCCGCAAGACCTGAAGGCAAACGCCGAGGTCCGCCGCGAGTGGCTGGAGGTCTGAACACGCGCCGAGCGGGCCCCGCGCGGGGTCGGCAGTGCGGTCGGCGGTCTGCGCACGGCGGCACTCAGGTCCACAATCGCCGCTGTCGCGCCAGCGACAAAGCGCGACGCCCGGCGGCCTAGAATCGAACGCTCGTTCCATTTTGTCGAAGCGACGATGGCGAGCGCCCACGAGGAACCCTTCATGAGTGCCAGCTACGAAGTCCGCGACGGCGTTGCCGTCATCACGCTGAACAACCCGCCGGTCAACGGCCTGAGCTACGAGACGCGGCGCGCCGTCGCCGACGGCCTCGACAAGGCGCAGGCCGACGGCGCGGTGCGCGCCGTCGTGCTCACCGGCGGCGGCAAGGCCTTCTCGGGCGGCGCCGACATCCGCGAGTTCGGTTCGCCGAAGGCACTGGCCGAGCCGAACTTGCTGACGCTGATCCGCCTGACCGAGGAGTCGACCAAGCCGGTGGTCGCTGCGATCAACGGCGTGGTGATGGGCGGGGGCCTGGAGCTGGCGCTCGGCTGCCACTATCGCGTGGCGGCACCCAAGGTGCCGGTGGCGCTGCCCGAAGTGAAGATCGGCCTGCTGCCGGGCGCGGGCGGGACGCAGCGGCTGCCGCGGGTGGTCGGCGTCGAGACCGCGCTGAACATGATCGTCAGCGGCGAGCCCGTGCCAAGCGAAGTGCTGGCGGCACTGCCGGGGCAGAAGTTGTTCGACCAGGTCGCCGACGGCGATGTCGTCGCCGCCGCGATCGCGTTCGCCAAGTCGGTGGCCGACAAGCGGCCGTTGCCGCGCGTGCGCGACCTGTCGGCCTCGCACCCGAACGCCGACGCGTACTTCCAGTTTGCGCGCAACACCGTCAAGGCGATGGCCAAGCAGTTCCCGGCGCCGCTCAAGTGTGTCGATGCCGTCCAGGCCGCGGTGACGAAGAAGATCGACGATGGTCTTGCATACGAACTCGAGCTGTTCAAGGGCCTGATGCTGACGCCCGAATCGAAGGCGCTGCGCCACGCCTTCTTCGGCGAGCGCGCGGCCAGCAAGATCCCCGACGTGCCCGACGACACGCCGCAGCGCAAGATCGCGCAGGTGGCGGTGATCGGCGCCGGCACGATGGGCGGCGGCATCTCGATGAACTTCCTCAACGCCGGCATTCCGGTGACGATCCTCGAGATGAAGCAAGAGGCGCTCGACCGCGGCATCGCGACGATCCGCAAGAACTACGAGGCGCAGGTCAAGAAGGGCAAGCTCAAGGCCGACAAGTACGACCAGCGCATGGCGCTGCTGAAGACCACGCTCGCGTACGACGACATCAGCCAAGCCGACATCGTGATCGAGGCGGTGTTCGAGGACATGGGCGTCAAGGAGAGCGTGTTCAAGAAGCTCGACCAGGTGATGAAGCCCGGCGCGATCCTGGCCAGCAACACCTCGACGCTCGACGTCAACAGAATAGCCGCGTTCACCAAGCGTCCGCAGGACGTGATCGGCACGCACTTCTTCAGCCCGGCCAACGTGATGAAGCTGCTCGAGGTCGTGCGTGGCGCCAAGACCGGCAAGGACGTGCTGGCCACCGTGATGAGCCTGGGCAAGACGATCAAGAAGACCGCCATCGTCTCGGGCGTGTGCGACGGCTTCATCGGCAACCGCATGATCGAGCAATACTCGCGCCAGGCCGGCTTCCTGCTCGACGAAGGCTGCACGCCGGCGCAGGTCGACAAGGCCATCGAGCGCTTCGGTTTCGCGATGGGGCCGTTTCGCATGGGCGACCTCGCCGGCAACGACATCGGCTGGGCGATCCGCAAGCGCCGCTATGTCGAACACCCGAACCTGCGCTACAGCAGATCAGCCGACCTGCTGTGCGAAATGGGCCGCTACGGCCAGAAGACCGGCGCCGGCTGGTACGACTACAAGCCCGGCAAGCGCGACGCGATTCCCTCTGCGCTGGTCGACAAGATGATCGAGGACCACCGCAAGGAGCTCGGCATCGCGCCACGCAGGATCGGCGACGACGAGATCGTGCATCGCCTGGTCTACGCGCTGGTCAACGAGGCCGCGCACATCCTCGAAGAGGGCATCGCCAGCAAGGCCAGTGACATCGACATGGTCTACCTCACCGGCTACGGCTTCCCGCTGTTCCGCGGCGGGCCGCTGTGCTACGCCGACAGCCGGGGCCTGTTCAACGTGGTGCACACGATGAAGCGCTTCGCCGCCAACCCGCACGACGATGCGGCGTTCTGGCAGCCGGCACCGCTGCTGGCCAGGCTCGCCGCCGAAGGCAAGACGTTCACCTGAGCGACCGCTTCCACCACCACCTGCTGCGGCTCGCCGCCGGCGCCTGACCCTGCAAGGAGAGTTCCATGACCCAAGCCGTGATCGTCTCGACCGCCCGTACGCCGCTGGCCAAGAGCTGGAAGGGCGCGTTCAACATGACCCACGGCGCCACGCTCGGCGGCCATGTGGTGAAGGCCGCGGTCGAGCGCGCCGGAATCGAACCCGGCGCGGTCGAAGACGTGCTGATGGGCTGCGCCAACCCCGAAGGCGCCACCGGCATGAACATCGCGCGCCAGATCGCGCTGCGCGCCGGGCTGCCGGTCACCACCGCGGGCGTCACGATCAACCGCTTCTGCTCCAGCGGCCTGCAGACGATCGCGATGGCCTCGCAGCGCGTGATCGCCGGCGAGGGCGAGGTCTTCGTCGCCGGCGGCGTCGAGAGCATCTCGTGCGTGCAGCAGGAGATGAACCACCACATGCTGTTCGACCCCGCGCTGCAGAAGAGCAAGCCTGAGATCTACTGGACGATGCTGCAGACTGCCGAGAACGTGGCCAAGCGCTACGGCATCGCCAAGCAGCGGCAGGACGAATACGGCGCGGCCAGCCAGCAGAAGGCGTGCGCCGGCCAGGAGGCGGGCCGGTTCAAGGACGAGATCGCGCCGATCACGGTCACCGCCGGCGTTGCCGACGCGGTGCTCGGCCTGCGCAGCAAGGAGGTCAGCGTCGACAAGGACGAAGGCCTGCGCCCCGGCACCACGGTCGACGGCATCAAGGACATTCGGCCCGCGATCCCCGGCGGCGTGGTCACGGCCGGCAACGCCAGCCAGTTCAGCGACGGTGCGGGCGCATGCGTGATCGTGCACGAGAGCTACGCCCAGAAGAAGGGTCTGCAACCGCTCGGCCGCTTTCTCGGCTTCGCGGTCGCCGGCTGCGAGCCCGACGAGATGGGCATCGGTCCGGTGTTCGCGGTGCCCAAGGTGCTGGCGCGCCTGGGGTTGAAGGTCGGCGACATCGACCTGTGGGAGCTGAACGAGGCGTTCGCGGTGCAGGTGCTGTACTGCGCCGACCGCTTGAGCATCCCGATGGAGCGGCTCAACGTCAACGGCGGCGCGATCGCGATCGGCCACCCGTACGGCGTCAGCGGCCAGCGGCTGACCGGCCACGCGCTGATCGAGGGCAAGCGCCGCGGCGCCAAGCGCGTCTGCGTCACGATGTGCATCGGTGGCGGCATGGGCGCGGCCGGCGTATTCGAGGTGCTCTGACGGCCCCGGGCCTGCGCACATGGACATCCTGCGCACACCCGACGAACGCTTTCGCGACCTGCCCGGGTTCCCGTGGGCGCCGCACGACGTGGCGATCCTCGAGGGCTTCGAGGGCCTGCGCGTGCATTACCTCGACGAAGGCCCGCGCGATGCCGAGGTGACCGCGCTGTGCCTGCACGGCAACCCGACGTGGTGCTACCTGTACCGCCACATGATCCCGGTGTTCGTCGACGCCGGCGTGCGCGTGGTGGCGCCCGACCTGATCGGCTTCGGCCGCTCCGACAAGCCGGCCGACTCGGGATGGCACAGCTTCGACAAGCACCGCGCGATGCTGATGCGCTTCGTCGAGTGGTTCGACCTGAAGAACATCCTGCTGGTGTGCCAGGACTGGGGCGGCTTGCTCGGCCTGACGCTGCCACACGAGTTGCCCGGCCGCTTCACGCGGCTGCTGGTGATGAATACGGGCCTGGGCACCGGGGAGGTGACCGAAGGCTTCCGGCTGTGGCGCGCGTACTCCAATACCCAATCTGATCTGCCGGTGGGCAAGCTGCTGGCGCGCGGCAAGCCCGAGCTGACGGCCGAAGAAGTGGCGGCCTACGACGCGCCGTTTCCCGAGGCCCGCTACAAGGCCGCGCTGCACGCCTTTCCCAACCTGGTGCCCGATGGCGACGCTGCGCCGGGTGTGGCCGTCAGCCGCCGCGCCGCCGAGTTCTGGAGCCGGGAGTGGGCCGGCGACAGCTTCATGGCGATCGGCATGAAGGATCCGGTGCTCGGCGAGGCGCCGATGCGCGCGCTGCAGCAGACCATCCGCGGCTGTCCGCCGCCGCTGGAAGTCGCCGACGCCGGCCATTTCGTTCCCGAGTGGGGCGCACCGATCGCACACGCGGCACTGCAACAGTTCGGACTGATGCGATGACCGAGGCTGCCCATGCCGAGCTGCTGGCTCGCGGCCGCGAGGTGCTCGCCGAGCAGCCGTTCAGCCGCCTGCTGGGCGCACACCTGAATGCGCTGGCCCCGGGCCGCGCCGAACTGGAGGTGACGTTGCGCACCGAACTGCTGCAGCAGAACGGCTTTGCGCACGGCGGCGTCGTCAGCTACCTGGCCGACAACGCGCTCACCTATGCCGGTGGCTCGGCGCTGGGCTTCGGCGTCGTCACCTCGGAGTTCAAGATCAACTATGTGCGCCCCGCGATCGGCGAGCGGCTGATCGCGCGCGCCGTGGCGGTGGCGTTGAGCCGAAGCCAGGTGGTGTGCCGTTGCGACGTGCTCGCCTGGCGCGGTGGCGAGGAGAAGCTCTGCGCCGTGGCGCAGGGCACCATCGTGCGGCTGCCGCCACGTTGAGGGTCATGACGATCGACCTCGACATCGCGCGCACCATCTTCGCCTCGGCCCCGTTCATGGTGGAGCTGGGGGTGATGCCCACCACCGTCGGAGCAGGCACGGTGACGACCGAGCTGCGCGTCGAGAAGCGCCACACCCAGCACACCGGTGTCGTGCACGCCGGCGTGATGGCGAGCATGGCCGACCACTCGATGGGTGCGGCCGCGCAGACGCTGGCGCCCGCGGGCCACTGGATTCTGACCGCCGAGCTGAAGACCAGCCTGTTGCGGCCGGCGCGCGGCGAGCGCCTGGTGTGCGAGGCGCAGGTGCTCAAGCCCGGGCGCGCCCTCAGCTTCACCGAGGCCGAGGTGTGGGCGGTGTCGGGGCACGAGCGCACGCTGGTGATGAAGGCGTCGGCTACGATGGCCGTCACCGCGCCGAAGGCTTCACGCGAAGGCACGCGCAGCGAACGAACCTGAAGCCCACTGGAGAGCGATGTGTCCACCCCGGTGAAGCAGCTGTTCGACCTCACGGGCCAGCACGCGCTGGTGACCGGCGGCTCGCGCGGGCTCGGCCTGCAGATCGCCGAAGGCCTGGGCGAGGCCGGCGCCAAGATCATGCTGACCTCGCGCAGGGCCAGCGACCTCGAGGAAGCCGTCGCGCATCTGCAGGGCAAGGGCATCGACGCGCGCTGGATCGCCGCCGACGCGAGCGACCCGGCGCAGGTGCGAAAGGTTTGCACCGAGACGCTCGAGCGGCTCGGCGCGGTGGACATCCTCGTCAACAACGCCGGCGCCGCGTGGGGCGCGCCAGCCGAGGATCACCCGCTCGACGCCTGGGACAAGGTGATGAGCCTCAATGTGCGCAGCGTCTTCCTGTTCAGCCAGGCGATCGGCAAGGCGAGCATGATCCCGCGCCGGCGCGGTCGCATCATCAACGTCGCATCGATCGCGGGGCTGGGCGGCAACCCGCCGGGCCACGACACGCTGGCCTACAGCACCAGCAAGGGCGCAGTGGTCAACTTCACGCGCGTGCTGGCGTGCGAGTGGGGCGAGCACGGCATCACGGTCAACGCCATCGCGCCGGGCTTCTTCCCGAGCAAGATGACCCGGCACACGCTGCAGACGATGGGCGACGTGCTGGTGTCGCACGCGCCGCTGGGGCGGCTCGGCGACGACGACGACCTGAAGGGCGCCGTCGTGCTGTTCGCATCGGCCGCGGGCAAGCACATCACCGGCCAGATCCTGGCGATCGACGGCGGCGTGTCGTGCGTCACCGCGGGCTGAAGGCCGAGCTGGGCATGTCCAAGAGCGAGCGCATCCCGTTCCCGTACCGCATCCCGTTCGTCGAGGAGCTGGGGCTCGAGCTGCACAGCGTCGGCGACGGCCGCGCCGAGTTGCGCGTCGACCTCGCCGAGGCGCATCTCAACTCGTGGGAGGTGGCGCACGGCGGCGTGCTGATGACGATGCTCGACGTCGCGATGGCGCAGGCCGCGCGCAGCGCCAGCCGCCACGACGGCGTCGCCGGCCCCAGCGTGGCGACCATCGAGATGAAGACCAGCTTCGTGCGGCCGGCCGAGGGCGAGTTGCGCGCGCTGGGCAAGCTGCTGCACCGCACGTCGACGCTGGCGTTCTGCGAGGCTTCGGTGCTCGACGGCGAGGCCCGCCTGTGCGCCCACGCCACCGGCACCTTCAAGTACCTGCGCGCGCTGCCCACGTCCAGGGGCGTCAAGCTGCCGCGCCGCCCTTCGACCCCATCGGAGTGAATCATGGCCACGAGCAACAAGCGCTTGGTGCTGGCGTCGCGCCCCAGCGGTGAACCGACGCCCGCCAACTTCAGGCTCGAAGAGGCACCGCTGCCGGCGCTGAGCGACGGCGAGGTGCTGGTGCGGCACCACTACCTCAGCCTCGACCCGTACATGCGCGCTCGCATGAACGACAGCAAGAGCTACGCCCAGCCGCAGGCGCTGAACGCGGTGATGATCGGCGGCACCGCCGGCGAGGTGGTGGAGTCGCGACACGCCGGCTACGAGCCGGGCGACGCC
>DASURM010000533.1:0-3452 GCA_036280035.1 Burkholderiaceae bacterium
CCCCGGGGCGCGGTTTCGACGCTGCCGCTTCGGCCTATGCGCTGCGCTTCTCGGCGGGCGGCGACGCGGTCGCGCTGTCGCCCGGCCACGCGGTCGAGCGCATCGAGGCGCTCGGACGCGACGCGCTGCTGGTCGGCGCGCGCGATGGCGATCTGCACTTCAGTGCGGTGCGGTTTGGCCGCGGTGCGGCTCGACTGGCCGGCCGCCACCTGCAGCGCGGCGTCGCGCAAGGCGAGACGCGAACGCACGGCTTCTTCTATCGCGCGCGGGCCGACGACGATGGCGTGCTCGGCCTGCCGGTGCTCGCCGGCGGCAGGCGACGCGGCGTCTACGCCGGAGCGCAGGGCGCGGCCTCGGTGCTCTTTCTGCGCAACCGCGATCTGCGCTTCACCTCGCTCGGTGCCTTGAGCGCGAGCGACGGCGGCGTGCGCGACGATGGCTGCAAGGCGAGCTGCGTCGACTGGTACGGCAACGCGAGGCCGATCTTCCTCGGCGAACGCGTGCTCGCCCTGATGGGCTACGAGATCGTCGAGGGCAGTATCGAGGGCGCCGGATGGCGCTTCGGCCAGAGCCCCGACACGCCGTGGTTCGAGCAGATCGTCGAGCGCCGCCGCGTCAGCTTCGCCCCTGGCGCATCGGCGCGCGACGGCCGCTACTCGCCTTTCGGAAACTGAGGTCGACCTCAGCTGACCACGTAGGCGGCGGCCGCTGTGGCGATCAGCGTGTCGTCGTCGTTGACCAGGCGCATCTGGGTCGAGCCGACGCGGCCGCCCAGGCGCACCACCTCGGCGCTGGCGGTGAAGTGCTTGCCCAGGCCCGGGCGCAGGTAGTCGACCCGCAGGTCGATCGTGCCCAGACGCGAGTAGCGATGCATGACCTGAGCCGCCGACTCTTCGGCGTGCTTCTCGCCGAGGGCCCACATCAACGCCACGCCGCCCATGGCGTCGAGCGTGGCCGAAATCACGCCGCCGTGCAGCCGGCCGTGCAGGTGGTGCCCGATCAGCTCGGGCCGCATGTCGAAGCGCAGCGCCGGCGGCTTCGTGGAGATCAGCCTGAGCCCGAGCACCTGGTTGAAGCGGATGTGGACCTCGGCCAGCTGGGTCAGCTCGGCGTCGAGCTTGGCCTGCTCGGCGGCGGAGCGGCGCGGTGCGGGTGTCATCCTCACAGCATAACTGGCGCCGGCGCTAGGTGCCGATGCGAGCGCCCTCGCGCTGCGCGGCGCGCAATTGGCGCAGCAACTGCAGCGACTGCGCGAACTCGAAGCGTTGCAGCAGCGCGCGCAGTCGGCGGCTCTCGGAGCCGAGCGCTGCTTGCAGTGCCTCTTGCAGATCGCGAAAGCGCGCCAGCGCCGCGAAGTCGGCCGCGTCGAGCAGCGCTTCGAGCTGATCGAGCTGGGAATCGAGCCAGGCCGGGTCGGCCGCGGGCGCTTCGGGCCCGGCCAACGGTGCTGCCAGCCTGGCGTCGATCGCGGCCACCACCTGCGCCAGCTCGCGCCGCAGCGCCTGCGCGCCGGCAGCGAGTTGGCCGGCGGCCACGCCGTCCTGCACATCGCGCTCGAACGACGCGGCATGCGCGGCCAGCGCTGGCGCGCCGATCGCCGCGCTGGCGCCTTTGAGCGAGTGCGCCTGGCGCCGTGCGGCGTCGAGCGTGTCGGGCGTCAGCGGCGCGTTCAGCACCGCGATGCCATCGCGGTAACTGAGCGCGAAGTGCCGCAACGCGCGCTTGTAGACCTCGGTGCGGTCGGCGAAGTAGCGCGACAGCGCCGATTCGTCGAGCCCGGACGTCGCTGCGGCCGCACGCTCGCACGGTACCGGCGCGACGGCCTGCGCGGTGGGTTCCATCGAGGGTGCCGGCGCGGGCGAGCCCGCCGACAGCCAGCGCAGCAGCGTGCGATACAGCAGTTGCGGATCGACCGGCTTGACGATGTGGTCGACCATGCCGGCGTCCTCGCAGGCGCGACGGTCATCGCCGAATGCGTTGGCGGTCATCGACAGCACCGGCGTGTCGCGCTGCAGCGGCAGCGCACGGATCTCGCGCGTCGCCTGCAGCCCGTCGATTCCCGGCAACTGCACGTCCATCAGGATCAGGCGGTAGCGGTTGGCGCTGGCCGCCTGCACCGCCTCCTCGCCGGTGAGCGCGACGTCGACCTGCAGCGCCACCGCGCGCAGCCATTCGAGCGCGACTTCGAGGTTGGCCGCGTTGTCCTCGACCAGCAGGATGCGCGCGCCAGCGTGCTGCTCGCGCAGCCGCGTCTCGAGCGAGCGCAAGGGCTCTTCCTCGGGTGCGGCGTCGAGGTCGCCGCCGAACACGGTGTCGCCGCTGGGCGCCTCGTGCACGGGCTCGAGCCGCGCGTCGAACCAGAAGCGGCTGCCGTGCCCCGGCACGCTCGAGACGCCGGTGTCGCCGCCCATCAACCGCGCCAGGTGGCGCGTGATCGCCAGGCCGAGCCCGGTGCCGCCGAAGCGCCGCGTCGTCGTGCTGTCGGCCTGCTCGAAGGCGCCGAACACCTTGTCGACCTGCTCGGGCGCGATGCCGATGCCGGTGTCGGCCACCAGGAAGCGCACGCGCAGCGCCGCGTCGTCGTCGCTTTGCACTTCGCTCACCCGCACCTCGATGCCGCCGGCGTCGGTGAACTTGACGGCGTTGCTCAGCAGGTTGAGCAGCGCCTGCGACAGCCGCGTCGGGTCGCCGCGCAGGCGGTCGGGCAGGTCGCCTGCGTCGACGTCGATGGTCAGGCCCTTGGCGTGCGCTCGCTCGGCCACCATCGCCTCGGTGCGGCGCAGCATCGCGCGCAGCGAGAAGTTGGTGTGCTCCAGCGTCAGCTTGCCCGACTCGATCTTCGACAGGTCGAGGATGTCGTCGATCACCTGCGACAGGTGCTGCGTGGCGTCGCGGATCTTGTCGAGCCGGTCGGCCTGCGACGGCCGCGGATCGTCGCGGCGCAGCAGGTGCGCCAGGCCGATCACCGCGTTCATCGGCGTGCGGATCTCGTGGCTCATGTTGGCGAGGAACGCGCTCTTGGCGCGCGTGGCGGCCTCGGCGTGGTCGCGCGCCTCGGTCAGCTCGGCGTTCATCTCCTTCAGCCGGGCCTGCGCCTCCTTGAGTTCGCTGACGTCGGTGAACAGCGCGAAGAAGCCGTGCACGGCGCCGTCGCGCACGTCGGGCACGTACTGCGCGAGGATCGGCAGCAGGCGCCCGCCCGGCGAGTGTGCGTCGAGCTCGAAGCGGTGCGTATTGCCCTCGAGCACGTCGTTGGCCAAGCCGAGCAGTTGCTCGTAGCGCTCGCTGCCGAGCACCTCGAGCGCGTGCATGCCGATGATCTGTTCGGGCGTCCTGCCGTGCCAGCTCGCATAGTCGGCGTTGGCGTAGCGGCAACGCAGCTCGCGGTCCCAGTAGCAGAACATGCCCGGGATGTTGGCCGCCAGCAGCCGCAGGAATGACTCCGACTGCGC
>DASURM010000534.1:0-2600 GCA_036280035.1 Burkholderiaceae bacterium
AAGAGTTGGGGTTGGTGTGAGTTGTCGGTACGCGCCGGTCCGGCCCCTCGGTCGACGCAGAGCGGCCGCTACCCGATGACCGTTCCCAGGTTCCTCATCGTCGGCGCCAACGGCCAGATCGGCACCGAGCTGGCCGAGGCGCTGGCGGCGCAGCATGGCGATGCTGCGGTGGTGACGAGCGACCTCGCGCCCACGGGGCGCATCGAGCGGCTCGCGCACGAGGCGCTCGACGTCACCGACGCCGCAGCGCTGGCCGCGGTGGTGGCGCGGCATCGCATCGACCGCATCGTGCTGCTGGCCGCTGCGCTATCGGCCAATGGCGAGAAGCACCCGCAATGGGCGTGGAACCTCAACATGGGCGGCCTGCTCAACGTGCTCGAGCTGGCACGCACGCACCGGCTGCAGCAGGTGTTCTGGCCGAGCAGCATCGCCGCGTTCGGGCCGACCACGCCGGCCACGGCCACGCAGGCCACGGTGATGGACCCGACCACCGTCTACGGCATCAGCAAGCTCGCCGGCGAACGCTGGTGCGCCTGGTACCACGCCAATCACGGCGTCGATGTGCGCAGCCTGCGCTTCCCCGGAATCATCAGCTGGAAGACGCCGCCCGGCGGCGGCACCACCGACTATGCGGTGGAGATCTTCCACGCGGCGCTGAACGACGGCCGCTACACCTGCTTCCTGCGCGAGGACACGCGCCTGCCGATGATGTACATGCCCGACGCGATCCGCGCCACGCTCGAGCTGATGAGTGCGCCGGCGGCGTGCGTGCGCCAGCGCGGCTCGTACAACCTGGCCGGCGCGAGCTTCACGCCGCGCGAGATCGCCGACGCGATCGCGCGCGAGTTGCCGGGCTTCGCGCTGCACTGCGAGCCCGACTTCCGGCAGGCCATTGCCGACAGCTGGCCGGCGGTGATCGACGACTCGGCGGCGCGCGCCGACTGGGGCTGGGCGCCACGCTACGATCTTGCCGCGCTCGTGCGCGACATGCTCGACAACCTGCGCGCATCGGCGCGCGCGTGAGCGCGCTGTTCACGCCCCGGGGTCGCGGCCGAGGCACCGCCCCTTTCGCGCACGGAGCAACGGCTCTACATTCGTTGCCGTGGGGCACGATCGCCGCAATTGGTGGCGTTGCGCGCGAGCCGCCGGGCGGCCGATGGGCCGGCTGTTGGCCTCGCTGGCCTGCGCATGCTGCGTCGGGCCCGCATGCGCAGCCGGCGCGGCCAGCGACGCTGCCACTGGCGCCGTGGGCGTGACGCCCGAAGAGGCCCGTGCGATCGCCACCCTCGGCCCCTGGCCGCCGCCGCTGCCGCGCGACCCCGGCAACCGCGTGTCGGGCCGGCCGCTGGCCATCGAGCTCGGCCGCCAGCTGTTCCGCGACCCGCGCATGTCGCCGGTGGGCTACATCGCGTGCGTCACCTGCCACCAGCCCGACCGTGCGTTCACCGACCTCAAGCCGCGCGCGCACGGGGTGGCGGACCTGCCGCGCAACACGCCGGCGCTGGCCAACCTGTCGCTGCAGCGCTGGTACGGCTGGGGCGGCGGTGCCGACAGCCTCTGGATGGCCGGCATCAAGCCGATCCTCGACTCGCGCGAGTTCGACGGCAACGGCGCGCTGGTGGTGCGCCTGTTCGCGCGCGAGCCCGAGCTGGCGGCGTGCTATCGCCGCGTGTTTGGCGTCTCGCCGCTGATCGACCCCGAGCGCACCGTCGTCAACGTCGGCAAGGCGCTGGCTGCGTTCGTCGAAACGCTGGTCACCGCGCGCACGCCGTTCGACGAGTTCCGCGACGCGCTGCTGCGCGGCGACGCGCGCGCGGCAGCGTATCCACCCGATGCGCTGCGCGGCCTGCGGCTGTTCGTCGGCCGCGGCGGCTGCATCGCCTGCCACAGCGGGCCCAACTTCTCCGACGGCGGGTTCCACGCCGGTGTCGCGCCGGCCGACGTCATCATCGCCGTGGCGATCGCGCGCTCGCTGCACGACAACGGCCGGCTGCGCGACGCGCGCGACCTGCTGGCGAGCCGCTTCAACCTGCGCGGCGCCCACAACGACGACGCCAGCCGCCGCAATGCCGCGGCCACGCGCAGGCTGACCCTCGGCACCGAGATGGCGGGGCGGTTCCGCACGCCATCGCTGCGCAACGTGGCGGTCACCGCGCCGTACTTCCACGACGGCCGCACCGATCTTCTCGCCGAGGCGGCACGCCACGCGGGCGCACCGGCAGCCGAGCCGCTGCGCATCGGCGAGGCCGACGACCTGGCGGCGTTCCTGTCGACGCTGACCGATGCGCACGGCGCGCGCCGCCCCTGGGATCCAGCGGGGCTGACCCGCTGCCGCTGACCGCGCGCAGCTCGTCAGGGCCGGCGGCGGGGTGCGCTATCGTCGCGAGCTTTGCTTGCTCGAAGAAGCGATCCCGCCGATGTCGCCCCAGTCGCTGGTGTTCACCGCCTGTGCCTTTGCCAGCGGCTTCGCGCTGCGTACGATCGATCCGCTGGTCGTGCCGATCGCGCAGCGCTTCGACGTCACGCCGGCCACCGCCGCGCTGCTGACCTCGGCCTATGCGCTGCCGTACGCGCTGGCTCAGCCATTCCTCGGGCCGCTG
>DASURM010000535.1:0-2111 GCA_036280035.1 Burkholderiaceae bacterium
GTGAGACGCGAGCCGCGCCGCGCGATCCGCTGGGCGATTGCCCGGCGATCAAACCTTGTCGAGCAACCGCCTCACGTTCGAGCGCAGCGCTGGCAGATCTTGTTCGACCGTCGACCGGATGGCATCGATGCCTCCCGGTGCGCGTACACCAGCACGTTCACATCGGGCAGCACCCTATCAGCTGCCCATCAGATCGAGCAGCGAAGCCGTGTCGTCGAGATCCACGCCGGCGCGCACGCCGCTGCCCTTCACAGTCTTCAGCCGGACCGACTTGGGCTTGACCTTCGGGCTGCGGCGCGCCAGCGGCGAGGCCACGCTCGGCACCCACATCTTGCGGGCGCTGCGGCAGCGCGCCGAAATGGTGATCGAGTGATCGCTCGCCGAGCCTTGCTTTGCAGTGCGCTGGCAGCGCCTGTGCTCGTCCGCGCACAGCCCGCCGCCAAGGGCGCGAGAATCGGCGTGCTGGCGCCCAATCTCGATCCGAACGTCGAACACTTTCGTCGCGCGCTGCGTGAGCTGGGCTGGGTCGAAGGCCGCAACCTCATCATCGACATCCGTTTCGCCGAGACCCCGCGACTCCAGCGTGACCTGGCGGCCGAACTGCAGGCGCTGCGCGTTGCGTTGATCGTGGCCGCCGGCACCACGATGATCCGATCGGCCCGCGACGGCGCACCCGCCACCCCGATCGTGATGATCAACGCGGGCGATGCGTTGGGTTCCGGTTTCATCGCCAGCCTGGCAAGGCCGGGCGGCAACCTCACCGGCACCACGGCCGCCGGTGAAGAGGTGCTGGCCAAACAACTCGAGCTGCTGTCGTCGGCGGTGCCGCAAGCCAGGAAGATCGGCGTGCTGATGAACCGCGTCAACCCGGCCAACGGCTTCTTTTACGACGCGTTGTCGGCGCGGGCCCGGGTGCTCGGGCTGCGACTGGAGCGCATCGAGATCGCCCGGGACGACGAAATCGACGCCGCCGTGGCACGCGCCAGCGGCGGGCCCTTGCTGGTGGTGGGCGACCCCATGTTCCTTCTCCTGCGCAGCCGCATCGCCGGGTTGATGATTGCGCAACGAGTGCCCGGCATGTTCGGCGCCCGCGACTATGTGGCCGCCGGCGGGCTGATGTCCTACAACTCCTCTTATGCTTGGCACGCGCGTGCTGCGGCGGGCTTCGCCGACAAGATACTCAAGGGCGAGAAGCCTGGCGACTTGCCGGTGCAGCAGCCCACGCAGTTCGAGTTGGCGATCAACCTGAAGACCGCGAAGGCGATGGGCATCACGATGCCACAGGCGCTGCTGCAGCGCGCCGACGAGGTGATCGAATGAAGCTGCCACGCTGGCGCCTGTTTCCCAAGTACGCGACGCTGATCATCGCGGTGGTGGCCGGCGTGCTGGTGGTCAGCGGGGCGATCAATCTCGTGTTCTCGTGGCGCGAGGTACGCGCCAATCTGGTCGCGCTGCAGGCCGAGAAGGCGCAGGGCGCCGCCGCCCGCATCGAGCAGTACGTCCTCGACATCGAGCATCAGCTCGGCTGGACCGCGTTCCCCCGCGTCGAGACCGAGGGCAGCGCCCTCGAGCAGCGGCGCCTGGACTACGTGAAGCTGCTCAAGCAGGTGCAGGCGATCACCGAAGTGACCTGGATCGCGCCCGACGGCCGCGAGATGGTGCGCGAATCGCGACTGGCGATGAGTTCGATCGGGGCCGGCACCGACCTTTCGAAGGAGCCCGCGTTCGTCGCCGTGCGCAGCGACGGCAAGACCTGGTTCGGGCCGGTGCAGTTCCGCAAGGGCACCGAGCCGTACATGGCGATCGCGCGGCCGGCGGGCGCCGAGGGCGGCGTGACGGTCGCCGACGTGAACCTGAAGTTCGTCTGGGACGTGGTGTCGCGCATCGAGATCGGCGAGCGCGGCCTGGCGTACGTGGTCGATGCCACCGGCACGCTGATCGCGCACCCCGACATCAGCCTGGTGCTGAAGAAGACCGACATGAAGTCGCTGCCGCAGGTGGCGGCGGCGCTCGGCGGCTCGGGCGACGCAGCCAGCGTCGACGCGCGCGACCTCAACGGGCAGGACGTGTTCGCCGCCACCGCACAGATCCCGGCGCTGAACTGGACGGTC
>DASURM010000536.1:0-7434 GCA_036280035.1 Burkholderiaceae bacterium
CTTCCGTGCTGCCGCAAATCGACCCGAACGCCGCGCGCGGCCGCACGGTGGTGCTGCACCTCGGCAACGGTGCGAGCATGTGCGCGCTGCACGCCGGCCGCAGCGTCGCGAGCACCATGGGCTTCACCGCGGTCGACGGCCTGCCGATGGGCACCCGCACCGGCAGCCTCGACCCGGGCGTGATCCTGTACCTGATCGACGAGCTGAAGATGGACGTGCGCGCCATCGAGAAGCTGATCTACCAGCAGTCGGGGCTGCTCGGCGTATCGGGCGTCTCGAGCGACATGCGCGTGCTGCTGGCGAGCAGCGAGCCGCGCGCACGGCTGGCGGTCGACCTCTACTGCTACCGCATCGGGCGCGAGCTGGGGTCGCTGGCGGCCGCCGCGCAAGGCGTCGATGCGCTGGTCTTCACCGCCGGCATCGGCGAGAACGCGAGCGCGATTCGCGAGCGCGTCTGCCGCGACGCGGCGTGGCTCGGCATCGAGCTGGATGCCGCGGCCAACCGCAGCGGCGGGCCGCGCATCAGCACCCCGGGCAGCCGGGTCGCGGTGTGGGCGATCCCGACCAACGAAGAGCTGATGATCGCGCGCCACACGCTGCATGCGCTGGGCCCGCGATGAAGCCGATCAAGCTGCGAGACGCGGCGGCGCTGATCCCTGACGGCGCGTCGCTGATGATCGGCGGTTTCATGGCGGTGGGCACACCCGAGCGACTGATCGACGAGCTGGTGCGCCAGGGCAAGCGCAACCTGACCGTGATCGCCAACGATACCGCGATGCCCGGTCGCGGCATCGGCAAGCTGATCAGCGCCGGCGCGGTGAGCAAGGTGGTGACCAGCCACATCGGCCTGAACCCCGAGACGCAGCGCAAGATGATCGCCGGCGAGATCGAGTGCGAGCTGGTGCCGCAGGGCACGCTGATCGAGCGCATCCGCGCCGGCGGCTTCGGCCTGGGCGGCGTGCTCACGCCCACCGGCGTCGGCACCGTCGTCGAGCAGGGCAAGCAGAAGATCGCGGTCGACGGCGTCGACTACCTGCTCGAGAAGCCGCTGCGCGCCGACTTCGCGCTGGTCGAGGCGTTCCTCGCCGACTACTACGGCAACCTCACCTACGCGCTGACCGGCCGCAACTTCAACCCGCTGATCGCGATGGCCGCGCGCACGGTGATCGCCGACGCGGCGCACATCGTGCCGGTGGGCATGATCCCGCCCGACAACGTGGTGACGCCGGCGGTGCTGGTGAAGCACGTCGTCACCCACGAGTGAGCCGATGGACGCACAAACCGTGATCGCCAGGCGTGTGGCCCTCGAGCTGCGCGACGGCATGCTGGTCAACCTCGGCATCGGCATCCCGACGCTGGTGGCGAAGTACGTGCCGCCGGGGATTCACGTGTTCTTCCAGTCCGAGAACGGCCTCGTCGGCACCGGCCCGGTGCCAGACGTTGGGTTGACCGAGCGCTTCCTCACCGACGCCGCCGGCCAGCCGGTGGGCGCGCTGCCCGGCGCCGCCACGTTCGACAGCGCGATGTCGTTCGGCCTGATCCGCGGCGGCCACCTCGACATGACCGTGCTGGGCGCGCTGCAGGTCGACGAGCGCGGCCAGCTCGCGAACTGGATGATCCCGGGCAAGATGGTGCCCGGCATGGGCGGCGCGATGGATCTCGTCACCGGCGCCCGGCGCGTGGTGGTGGCGATGCAGCACAGTGCCAAGGGCGCGCCCAAGATCGTCAAGCGTTGCTCGTTGCCGCTGACGTCGACGCGCCGGATCGATCTGGTGGTCACCGAGCTGGCGGTGATCTCGTTCGCCGACGGGCGGCCGACGCTACTCGAAACCGCGCCCGGCGTCTCGGTCGACGAGGTGCTGGCGGCCACCGAGGCGAGCCTGGTGGTACCGGCGCACGTGCCTAACATGAGCATCGAAGGGAGCCACTAGATGAGCATCGACACCCCGCGCCCGGTCCTGCAGGGCAAGAAAGCGCTGGTCTGCGGCATCGCCAACGAGCACTCGATCGCCTACGGCTGCGCCAAGGCGTTCCGCGAACTCGGCGCCGACCTCGCGATTACCTATGCCACGGAGAAGGCCAAGCCGCACGTCGAGCCGCTGGCGCGCGACCTCGGCGCGCCGATCCTGATGCCGCTCGACGTCTCGCGAGCCGGCGACCTCGAGGCGGTGTTCGAGCGCATCGACAAGACCTGGGGCCAGCTCGACATCGTGGTGCACTCGATCGCCTGGGCACCGAAGGACGACCTGCAGGGCGGCCTGCTCGACTGCTCGGCCGAGGGCTTCGCCAAGGCGATGGACATCTCGTGCCACTCGTTCGTTCGCATGGCGCGGCTGGCCGCCCCGTTGATGAAGAGCGGCGGCACCCTGTTCACGATGAGCTACTACGGCGCCAACAAGGTGGTGGCCAACTACAACGTGATGGGTCCGGTCAAGGCGGCGCTCGAAGCGTCGGCGCGCTACCTGGCCTACGAACTGGGGCCCAAGGGCATCCGCGTGCACGCGATCTCGCCCGGGCCGCTGAAGACGCGCGCCGCCTCGGGCCTGAAGGACTTCGATCTGCTGCTGACCGAGGCCGCGCAGCGCGCGCCGCTGGGCGAGCTGGTCGACATCATGGACGTCGGCTTCACCTGTGCGTTCCTCGCCACGCCGTACGCGCGGCGGCTGTCGGGCGAGACGCTGTACGTCGACGGCGGCGTCCACATCATGGCCTGAGGCCGGCTTCAGCGCGCAAGCCAGCGTTGCTGAGCGGCGAGCTTGCGCGCTGCCGCGATGCCGGGGCGCGGCAGTTGCGCTCGCAGGCGCGGCCAAAGGTGCAGCAGCAGCTCGGCGGTGGCCAGCGTGTCGGCGGCAGCCTGGTGCCGCTGCGCGCAGCGGATGCCGAAGTGCGCCATCCAGTCGTCGAGCGCGTGCGCGCGCACCTCGGGGTGCAGCACCGCGGCCAGCGGAGCGAGGTCGAGCCACGGGTTGTCCGGCGTCGGCAGCCCGGCCAGCCTGAGGTGGCGCTCGATCAACGTGCGGTCGAAAGCGGCATGAAAAGCCACCAGCGGCGAGCGCGCGGCGAAGCGCACGAACGCGCCCAGCGCCGCCGCCGGCTCGGCACCCGCACGCTGGCGGCCGACGCCGATGCCGTGCAGCAGAATGTTCGCCCGGTCGGGCGGCGCATGCGGCTGCCGCAGCACCGCCTCGAAACTGTCGGCCAGCACGATGCAGGCATGTCCGGCGGCCACGTGCACCGCGATGGCCGCGATCGCCAGCAGGCTGTCGTTGGCCGCGTCGAGCCCGCTGGCCTCGACGTCGAGCACCACCCAGCGGGTGTCGTCGGTGGCCTGGTGCGGCTGGCGCCAGCGGCGCCAAAGCGACTGCATCGAGGGCTCAGCGCTGATAGTCCAGCTCGATGCGCTGCCGCAGCGAGTGCGCGACGCGCAGGCTCTCCTTCAGCACGCGGCGCTCGATCGCGTTGAGCCGATCGACGTCGATCACGTTGGGCGCCGCGTCGGCGGGACGCGCATCGTCGAGCTGGTTGCGCAGCCGCAGCATCTGCACGTACTCGAACGAGGCCACCCACGACTCGCCCTCGGCGGCGGGAAGCCGCAGCGTCTGCGCCACCGCCAGCAGCCGCGCGCGCGTGCCCGACGCGTCGATGCCGTGCGCCAGCGCGTACAGGCGCGCCGCGTCGACGAACAGCGCGCTGCCGCGCAGCTTCAGGTCGATCAGGCGCGCGCCGCCGGCGTCCTGCGTCTCGATCGCGCCCAGCCAGTTCAACGGCGCGCGGCTGCGCAGCGCGTTGTCGGCCATCTGCTTGATGAAGCGCGGCACGCGCGCCGGCTCGCGCAGCAGCATCGCGCGCAGCGGCTGCGCCAACTCGACCGCGCCGGCCAGCGGACGCAGGTCGAAGTAGATGCTGGCGTTGAGCAGATCCTCCGGTGCGCCGTGTTCGATCCAGTGCGCGAAGCGTGCGCGCCACTCGTCGACCGACAGGCAACAGTCCGGGTTGCCGGCCATCACGTTGCCCCTGCACAGCGGGTAGCCGCAGGCGTCGAGCGCCTCGTTGACGCTGCGACCGAACGCCAGCCAGGCCGGCCGGTCGGCCTGCGGATCTGCGCTCTCGAACGCCAGCCCGTTGTCCTGGTCGGTGGCCACCGTCTGCTCGCTGCGGCCCTCGGAGCCGAAGGCCAGCCAGCAGGCGTGCCGCAGGTCGACCGCGTGCGCGCGCGCCTGCAACTGCACGAGCGTGACGGTCAGCACGTCGTTGAGGTGGCTGATCAGCTCGGTGAGCTGCCGCGCCTGCACCCCCTGCCCGAGCAGACTGCGCGCGAAGCGGCGGATGTCGGCCGCTGCGCGCTGCAGCGCCGACAGGTCGGTCGAGGCGCGGATGCGCGTCGACAACTGCTTCAGCGACAGCCGTTGCAGCGCGAACAGGTCGCGCTCCGAGACGATGTGGACCAGCCGCCCGTGCTCGCAAACCGGCACGTGTCGCACGCCGTGACGCGACATCAGCAACGCGGCGTCCTGCAGCGTGTGCGAAACATCGAGCGTGTGCGCCGGCCGGCTCATCACCTCGGCGATCGGCGTGGCCAGCGGCAGCGCCGCCAGCGTGACGCGCTCGAGCACGTCGTGCCGCGTCAGGATCCCGAGCGGCGCCATGCCGTCGTCGACCACCACCACCGAGCCGACTCGGGCGTCGTGCATCTGCTGCAGCGCCTCGCGCAGCGGGGTCTGCGTGCCACACGCCAGCGGCTGGCGCCGCGGCAGCGCGCCCAGCGGCGCCTCGAGCGACTGCTCGTGCAGCACCTGCGAGGCGTAGCTCTCGCGCATCGCCTCGCGCGCCAGATCGAGCAGCAACAGCGCGCGCCGCCGCAGGAACGCGGCGAACGGCGCGCTGGCGCGCTCGAGCGCGCGCACCGCGTCGGCCTCCAGCAGCAGGCAGAAGCAGTCTTCCTCGGCGGTGTAGGTCGACGTCGCCGGCTGCGCGCCGACCAGCGCGCCCACCGCGAACAGGTCGCCGGCTTCGTACTGCACACGGCCCGAGATGCGCCCCTGGCGCAGCAGATGCAGCGTCGTCACCGGGCCCATCGCCGGCGACAGCAGCACCTCGCCCGGCGCGAAGTACACCTCGCGCGCTGCGGCCGCGAACTGCCGCACGTGCTCGTAGCGCATCTGCGCGAACGGCGGATGCCGCATCAACTCGCGGCACAGGTTGTCGAGCAGGCTGGGAGACGGCGTGGCGGGCATGGCGCTGAGCATGCCGATCGTACCGGCTGGGGCGGGCCACCGCCGGCTTGGCCGCTACCCCCGCGGCCGCGGCGCGCGGGCGGTCAGAAGCTGGCGAAGCGTGCCTTGAAGTCGTTTGCGGCCTGCTGCCCGCGCGCGCTAGTGATGATCTGGTGGGCCAGTTGCAGCAGCGGCGCGAGCTGTTCGCGCGAGGTCGCCTTCTCCATCTTGATCGCCAGCGTCTCGCCGGCCGGGCCGGTGAGGTCGTTGAACGCGCGCACGGCATCGCCACGGAAGCTCGCGAACGACACCTTCTCGGGGCCATGGGCCGGGGCGGCCGCAGCCTTCTCGGGCTTGCGCGCCTCCTCGGCAACGGCGGCCATCTCGATATAGCCCTGGGCTGCCAATTCGTGCAGCGTCTCGGCAGCGTTCTGCGCGATCAGGCCACGCAGCGCATGCTCGTCGCGCGTGCCGTCGACCAGGATCAGCGCGGTGCGCAGCCGCGGGCTCAAGCGGTGAGCCCGGGTGGCGATCTCCTCGGCGCCCTTCGATGTCTTGCGGTAGATGTTGGCCATGTCGAAGTCCCCGTTTCAACAAGGCCGGCGCTGGTACGACACACGCCCGGCTGACGAAGAGCTTACATCTCGACCGGTGCTCACCGGAAGCAAAGAGGCCGCACCCGTCGCCGGGTGCGGCCCAATGGTGAAAAAAGACTCAGGCGTAGTTCGAAATGATCACGCCTTGCCGAGCTTCAGGTTGGGATAGCGCACGTGTTCGACCAGCTCCTGCGTCTCGCGCTTGGGCGCCGGCGTGAGCAGACTCACGATGATGATCACCGCGAAGCCCACCGGCACGCCGAACAGGCCGGCCGAGATCGGCTGGATGTCCCACCACAGTTCCACCGGCCCGGTGACGCCGAACAGGCCGCGCAGCCAGGCCTGGGTGGTGGCCATGTAGTAGAAGGTCGTGCCCAGGCCGGCGGCCATGCCCAGCGTGGCGCCCCACTTGCTGGCGCGCTTCCAGAACACCCCGAGCACCAGCGCCGGGAAGAACGTCGCGGCCGCGAACGAGAACGCTGCCGATACCAGGAACAGGATGTCGGCTGGTTTCTGCGACGCCACGTAGGCCGCCAGCAGTGCCACCACCACCAGCAGCGCCTTCGACAGCGTGACGCGGCGCGCCGTGGAGGCGTTGGGGTCGATCATCTTGTAGTACAGGTCGTGGCTGAGCGCGTTGGCGATCGTCAGCAGCAGGCCGTCGGCGGTGGACAGCGCCGCTGCGAGGCCGCCGGCAGCGACCATGCCCGAGATCACGTACGGCAAGCCGCCGATCTCGGGCGTGGCCAGCACGATGATGTCGCCGCCGATCCTCATCTCGCCGAGCTGCAGGATGCCGTCCTTGTTGATGTCGGCCACCGAAAGCAGCGCCGGATCGACGCGCGACCAGTTGCTGATCCAGGCCGGCAACTTGTCGAACGGCGTCCCCACCAGCATGTTGAACACCTCGTACTTCACCAGTACCGCCAGCGCCGGCGCGGTGAAGTACAGCAGGAAGATGAAGAACAGGCTCCACGCCACCGACTGGCGCGCCTCCTTCACCGACGGCGTGGTGTAGTAGCGCATCAGGATGTGCGGCAGCGCCGCGGTGCCCACCATCAGACAGAACACCAGCGCCAGGAAGTTGCGCCGCGCCACGTCGAACGCGCTCTGCGCCTTGGCGTCGCCGTTGGGGTCGCCGACGAAGACCTGCGCATGCGGCGGCATGCCCGCCAGCGGCTTGGCGCGCGCCGCGTTGGCCGCCTTGGCGGCCGTCCAGGCCTTCTTGGCGTCGTCGGCGTTCTTCGGCAGCGCGGCCAGGGCCTTCTCGGCGGCCTGGATCTCGGCCACTGGGCCGTTGGCGGCCTTCAGTTGGGAGAGCTTGCCCTCGGCGGCCACCCGGTCGGCCTCGAGCGCCGCGCCCGGATCCTTCAGCTTGGCGTCGAGGTCGTCGGCATTCTTCTTGAAGATCGCGATGACCTCCTGCTCCTTCGGGTCGGCGAGGAGTTGCTTCTCCTTCTTGGTCACCTCCTCGAGCTTGTAGCCGTAGAAGAACTGCGGCACCGGCACGCTGCTCTGCTTCATGCCCAGCCAGATCACCGGCACCAGGTAGGCGATGATGAGGATGATGTACTGCGCCACCTGCGTCCACGTGACGGCGCGCATGCCGCCCAGGAACGAGCACA
>DASURM010000537.1:0-3024 GCA_036280035.1 Burkholderiaceae bacterium
ATGGGCGCGCCGGGGGCGAACCGATGAGCCCCGCCCGGCCGTCCGAAGGGGCTCAGCCCCCGCTCGGCGGGGAGGCGCACGCGCCAGGGGTGCACTTATGAGCCTCGCGGTGCCGGTCAGCTTCGAGTTCTTCCCGCCCAACACGCCGGTGGGCGACGAGAAGCTGAAGACCGTGGTCGCCAAACTTGCGGCGGTGGCGCCCGAGTTCTTCAGCGTCACCTACGGCGCCGGCGGCTCGACGCGCGACAAGACGCTGGCCACCGTGAGCGCGATCGCGGCGATGGGCCACGAGGCGGCCCCGCACCTGTCGTGCGTGGGCTCCACGCGCGCGGGCATCGCGCAGATCCTGCACACCTACCGCGCGCAGAACATCCGCCGGCTGGTGGCGCTGCGCGGCGACTTGCCCAGCGGCACCGCCACCGCTGGCGAGTTTCGCTACGCGGCCGAGCTGATCCGCTTCATCCGCGAGACGCAAGGCACTGACTGGCACATCGAGGTTGCGTGCTATCCAGAGTACCACCCGCAGCAGCGTTATGCCAGGCGCGACCTGCAGCACTTCGCCGACAAGGTGGCCGCCGGCGCCAACTCGGCGATCACGCAGTTCTTCTACAACGCCGACGCCTACTTCCACTTCGTCGACGAGGCGCGCAGGCTCGGCGTCGCGGTGCCGATCGTGCCCGGCGTGATGCCGATCCTGAACTACGCTCGCATCGCGCAGTTCGCGGCGCGCGACGGCATCGAGATCCCGCGCTGGGTGGCGCTGAAGATGGAAGGCTACATGGACGACGCCGAGTCGATCCGCGCCTTCGGCCTCGACGTGGTCGCCGCGCTGTGCCGGCGCCTGATCGAAGGCGGCGCACCGGGCATCCACTTCTACACGCTGAACCAGTCGGCGCTGTCGCTCGAGGTCTGCCGGCGGCTGGGCGCGTAGCCGCGCGGCCGCCGTCAGGCCGCTGCGGCCTGCTCGTGCAGCCAGCGCTCCAAGGCGCGCACCGCGGGCCGGGCGCGCGCGGCCGGATCGGTGAGCACGAAGTAGGCGTGCGCGGTGTCGCGCGCACCGCCGAACGGCGCCACCAACTGCTTGCTGCGCAGCAGGCCGTCGAGCAGCGGCCGGCGCCCGAGCGCGACGCCCTGCCCTGCCACCGCGGCGGCGACCACTTCGTTGTACGACGAGAAGGTCAGCCACGAGCGCGGCTCGAGGTCGGGCATGCCATTGGCGCGCAGCCACGAAGCCCACTCCACCAGGGCGCCGCCGGCGGTGCTTCGCTCCACCTCCAGCAGCAGGTGGTGGCGCAGGTCGGCCGGCACTTTCAGCGGCGCGTCTTTCGAGCGCCGCAACGCCGGCGCGCACACCGGAACGATCGAATCGTCGAACAGCCGCTCGCCGTTGCCCGCACTGGCCTTCTGGTAGCGCACCGCGATGTCGAAGCCCTCGCCTTGCAGGTCGCGCAACTCGTAGCTGGCATCGAGCCGCACGTCGACACCGGGGTTGGCCTGCGTGAACGAGTGCAGCCGCGGAATCAACCAGAACGACGCGAAGCTCGGCGTGGTCGACACCGCGAGCATCTCGCGCACCTGCGGCGCGCGGATCGACGACACCGTGCGCCGCAACTGCGCCAGCACCGCCTGGCACGACAGCAGCAGCTTCTGGCCGGCCGCGGTGAGCGCCAGCGCGCGGTGGCCGCGCGCGAACAGCGCGACGCCGAGATCGTCTTCGAGCGCACGGATCTGCCGGCTGATGGCCGACTGGGTGACGAAGCGCTCGTCGGCCGCGCGCGTGAACGACAGCTGGCGCGCTGCCGCCTCGAAGGCCAGCAACAGATCCAGCGGGGGCAGACGGTCGGAGTCTTTTCGCATGCGATATTGGAATGCTTGGGATGAGAAAACATCGTTTGCGGACTGCGCCGCTCCTCTGCATCATGCGGCCGTGCGCGACTCGCGACACATTCTCCAGGAGCATGCGATGTGGATCAACACCCCGAACGCCCGGCTCGATGTGGTCGGCCGCCGCAGTTTGCGGCTGGAGAAGGCGCGCGGCGCCCGGCTGCGCGCAGTGCGCGGCACGCTGTGGGTCACGATCGACGCCGACCCGCGCGACATCGTGCTGGGCACCGGCGAGTGCTTCACGGTCGACTCCGATGAGTCGGTGGTCGTGACCTCGCTGGGCGAATGCGCGACGGTCGACGTGCGCAGCCCGCAGCGGCCGCCCCGGCCATGGGCGTGGCTGCGGTCGCTGTGGCCGGTCCGTGCCGCCGCCGTGCTGCAGGCGCCCACCTGAGACGCACCTGCGCTCGGGCACGCGTTTATCGCAGGGCCGCCCGTGAAGGCGGCGGCTTGAGCCGCGTCGACGCTCACCTGAAGAACAAGGACCTCTTCGACGTCACCGTGCATCCCGCGGCCCGCTTCGTCGCCGACCGTCTGGAGTTCGACGGCGATGGCAAGGTATCGGCCGTGCCGGTCACGCTCACGCTGCTGGGCAAGACGCTACCGGTCTCGCTGCGCGCGACGCACTACAACTGCTACGACAACCCGCGAGTCAAGCGCGAGGTCTGCGGCGGCGACTTCGAGACGACGATCCAGCGCAGCCAGTGGGGCATGACGTTCGGGTTGCCCGGCATCCCCGACAGCGTGCGGCTGGTGATCCAGATCGAGGCCGCTCGACAGTAGCCGCTCAGCGCGCGCGTGCCTTCTGGTAGGCCGCTGCCGCGGCGCGCGCCGACTCGGTCACCGCGTGCGGGTGGTCGGCGATGTACTGCACGATGATCTCGGCGAACTGCGCCTCGGGCTTCAGACCTAGCCGCTCGGCACGCGCTGCGACCGCGCCCTTCGACCAGCCGGCGACGATGCGCTCGATCGTCGGGTCGGGTTGCGCCTTCACCAGCGCGCGCGTGGCCTTGCCGGCCACCGCCTCGAGCGCGTCGAGCATCTCGCTGACCTTGACGTTGAGCGCCGGCAGGTTGAGGCCGGCGCGGCCGCCCATCGCCTCCTGCGATGCCTCGAACACGGCGACCAGGCCCTCGACCG
>DASURM010000538.1:0-3983 GCA_036280035.1 Burkholderiaceae bacterium
CCGGGCAGGCCGTCGATCAGGCTCATCTGCTTGGCGACGAAGTCGTCGGCCAGCGCCGCGCCCTCGGCGCGCGCCAGCGCCGCGGTCTCGTCCATCACCTGCTGCAGCAGGCGGCGCAGCTCGGGGTCGGCGCGCGTCACGGCGATCGGCAGCCGCGTCAGCGCGGTCAGGCTCGACATGCCGACCAGGAAAACGAACTTCTCCCACATCGCGCGGCGGATGTCGTCGACCAACTCGGTTTGCACCTTGGCGCGTGCGCACGCCGCCGCGAACGCCTCGAGCGCCGGCCGCTGCGCCGGCTGCAGCGGCCCGAAGCGCAGCGCCGCGAAGCCGCCGGCGTGCTCGATCACGCCGGGCTCGGCGATCTTGGCCGGGATGTGCGCCGTGCCCAGCGCCACCGGCGCTGCGCCGAGCGCGGCGGTCAGTACGTCGACGATCTCGACGCCGTTTTGCAGCGGCAGCACCACGGTGCCCGGTTTCAGCAGCGGCGCGAGGCGCACGGCGGCGCCCTCGGCGTCGGGCATCTTGACCGCGAACACCACCAGGTCGGCCTTGGGCAGCGCGGCCGGGTCGTCGCTGATCGACGGCGCCGCGACCTGCACGTCGCCGAGCGGGCTCTTGACGCGCAGGCCGTGCTCGCGCATCGCCTGCGCGTGGCGGCCGCGCGCGACGAACGACACGTCGATGCCGGCGGCCAGCAGCCTGGCGCCGAAGTAGCCGCCGATGCCGCCGGCGCCGTAGAACACGATGTGCATTACCTGCTCCTGATCCTGCGCGCTGTCATCGCGAGTCGCGGTCTTCGCGGATGATGTCCACGGCCAGAGGGCCGCGGCGAATGGGTTGCGGGAACATGCGCCGATGCTCGGCGGCGATCTGCTCGACGGTCTTCGTCCCACGCTGCCAACCGGGGCCGAAGCGGGTGACCGGTTCGGTTCCAGTCGACGGCGCTACTTCGTTGCGCGCCGCCTGCTCGATGATCGCCATCAACTCGCCTTGGAGCGAGCGGTGGTTGCGCGCCGCGCGCGAGCGCAGGCGCTCGGCGATCTCCCTGGGTACGCCCTTGATCGTGAGGTTGACTGCATCCATACCGGCTCCTCTCATTAGCCCCAATGTCGGTTCAATACAGTTTCATCGTCAACCGAACCAGGGGCAGCGCCTGTTCAGTACCGATACGTGTCCGCCTTGTACGGCCCCTGCTTGGGCACGCCGATGTACGCCGCCTGCTCGTCGGTGAGTTCGGTCAGCATCGCGCCGAGCTTGCTCAACTGCAGCCGCGCCACCTTCTCGTCGAGGTGCTTGGGCAGCACGTACACCTTGCCCTGCTCGTAGTCGCCGCTGCGCGTGAAGAGCTCGATCTGCGCGATCGTCTGGTTGGCGAACGAGCTGCTCATCACGTAGCTCGGGTGGCCGGTGCCGCAGCCCAGGTTCACCAGCCGGCCCTTGGCCAGCAGGATGATGCGCTTGCCGTCGGGGAAGATCACGTGGTCGACCTGCGGCTTGATCTCCTCCCACCGGCAGCGCTCGAGCCCAGCGACGTCGATCTCGTTGTCGAAGTGGCCGATGTTGCAGACGATCGCCTGGTCTTTCATCTTCGCCATGTGCGCGAAGGTGATCACGTCCTTGTTGCCGGTGCAGGTGACGAAGATGTCGGCCTTGTCGGCCGCGTAGTCCATCGTCACCACGCGGTAGCCTTCCATCGCCGCCTGCAGCGCGTTGATGGGGTCGATCTCGGTCACCCATACCTGCGCGCTCAACGCACGCAGCGCCTGCGCGCTGCCCTTGCCGACGTCGCCGTAGCCTGCGACCAGCGCGATCTTGCCGGCCACCATCACGTCGGTGGCGCGCTTGATGCCGTCGACCAGGCTCTCGCGGCAGCCGTACAGGTTGTCGAACTTGCTCTTGGTGACCGAGTCGTTGACGTTGATGGCGCGAAACAGCAGCGTGCCCTTGGCGCTCATCTCCTTGAGGCGGTGCACGCCGGTGGTGGTCTCCTCGGTGACGCCGACGATCTGCGCCGCCTTGCGGCTGTACCAAGTGGGGTCGAACGCGAGCTTGGCCTTGATCGCAGCGTACAGCTCGCGCTCCTCCTCGCTCTTGGGGTCGGCGATCACCGATGCATCCTTCTCGGCGCGCTTGCCCAGGTGCATCAGCAGCGTGGCGTCGCCGCCGTCGTCGAGGATCATGTTCGGGCCTTCGCCTTCCGAGCCTTTGGCGCCGAACTCGAAGATGCGGTGCGTGTAGTCCCAGTAGTCCTTCAGCGATTCGCCCTTGTAGGCGAACACCGGCGTGCCGCCTTTCACTAGCGCCGCGGCGGCGTGGTCTTGGGTGCTGAAGATGTTGCACGACGCCCAGCGCACCTGGGCACCCAGCGCCTGCAGCGTCTTGACCAGCACCGCGGTCTGGATCGTCATGTGCAGGCTGCCGGCGATGCGCGCGCCTTTGAGCGGCTGGCTTTTCGCGTACTCGGCGCGGATCGCCATCAGCGCCGGCATCTCGCTCTCGGCGATCTTGATTTCCTTGCGGCCCCAGTCGGCGAGCGACAGGTCGGCCACGGCGTATTGGTCGGTATGCAGGGGTTTGAGGACAGCGTTCACGTCGGTCGGCTCCATCGAGTGATGAACCCGCAGTGCACGCCCCGGATGTCATGATCCCACCCGGCACGTACTGTCTGCGGGTGAGCGCCGTTGCAATCGGAAGGTTCCGAGCCTGGGACCTGACGGGCCTTGCAACGCTCCTCGGAACCGGCCGGATGTTAGCAGCAGGCCGGCCGGGGCGCATGTGACACTCGCAACATGAGCGTCGACACCCCTACCCCGCCCGCGCTGGAGCGCGTCGACCCTGCGCGCTGGCGCGCCGTGCGCGGCGTGCTCACCGACATCGACGACACGCTGACGCGCGACGGCGCCATCGAACCGGCCGCGCGCGCCGCGCTGCAACGCCTGCAGGCCGCCGGCGTGTCGGTGGTGGCGATCACCGGCCGGCCGATGGGCTGGAGCGAGCCGTTCGTGCGCGACGGCACGCTGCCGGCGATCGTGGCCGAGAACGGCGCGGTGGCGCTGTTTCGCGAGGGCGAGGCGCTGCGCGTGGAGTTCGCGCAGGACGAAGCCACCCGCCGCGCAAACTTCGCGCGGCTGCAGCAGGTGGCCGCGCGCATCGTGCGCGAGGTGCCGGGGGCGACCGTCTCCTCCGACAGCGTCGGCCGCGCCACCGACATCGCGATCGACCACAGCGAGTTCGTTCACCTCGACGAGGCCGGCATCGCGCGCGTGGTGGCGATCATGCGCGCCGAAGGCCTGAACGCTACCGTCAGCTCGATCCACATCAACGGCTGGCTGGGCGAACACACCAAGCTCACCGGCGCACGCTGGATCGTGCGCCGGTTGTTCGGCGCCGACCTCGACGCCGAGATCGGGCGCTGGGTCTACGTCGGCGACTCGACCAACGACCAGGAGATGTTCGCGCGCTTCCCGCTCAGCGTGGGCGTGGCCAACCTGCTGCGCTTTCGCGCGCAGCTCAGCGTGTGGCCGGCATACCTCACCGCGGGCGAACGCGGCACGGGGTTCGCCGAGGTGGCCGACGCGATCGTCGGCGCTCGCACGCCACGCTGAGCCGCCCGCCGCTCAGGCGGCGCAGGCGGTTGCCGGCGCCTGTCCGAGCGGTGCAAGCCCGAGGAAGGCGTGCATGCGGTGCAGTTCGTCGTCGACCGCACGCACGAAGGCCGGGTCGGCGATGCGCGGCCCGACGAACCCGACCTCCGGGCGCATCACGCCGGCGTCGACCGACACGTTGGCCCAGCCCACCACCTGCTCGCGCCACAGCAACGGCAACGCGTAGTGGCCGAGCCTGCGCTTGGGCGCGGGCGTGTAGGCCTCGAAGCGGTAGGCCCAGCCCCAGAAGCGCTCGAAGCGCCGCCGGTCCCACACCAGCGGGTCGAACGGCGCGAGCAGCCAGGCGCGATTCGGCACCTCGGGTGCCGACGCCGG
>DASURM010000539.1:0-4618 GCA_036280035.1 Burkholderiaceae bacterium
GACTTCATTGACTCAACGCCCAGCCAAAGCCTGCATCGTCGGCGCGTTCGAACATCCGACACGCAAGGCACCCGACAAGACCGTGGCGCAGCTCCATGCCGAGTGTGCGGTCGGCGCGCTGGCCGATGCCGGCCTCGGCAAGGACGACGTCGACGCCTACTTCTGCGCCGGCGACGCGCCGGGCATGGGGCCGGTGTCGATGATCGACTGCCTGAACCTGAAGGTGCGCCTCACCGAGAGCACCGACCTCGGCGGCGCGTCGTATCTCGCGCTGGTGGCGCATGCGCGCGACGCGATCGCAGCCGGGCGCTGCGACGTCGCGCTGATCACGCTGGCCGGGCGCCCGCGCAGCGAGGGCTCCAGCGGCACCGCGCCGCGCACGCGCGCCGGCACGCCCGAGGCGCCGTGGGAGGCACCGTACGGCCTCACCACCGTCAACGGCTACGGCATGGTGGCGATGCGCCACATGCACGAGTTCGGCACCACGAGCGAGCAACTGGCGTGGATCAAGGTGGCGGCGTCGCACCATGCGCAGCACAACCCGCACGCGATGCTGCGCGAGGTGGTCACGGTGCGCGACGTGCTCGACTCACCGGTGATCTCCGACCCGCTGCACCGGCTCGACTGCTGCGTGGTCAGCGACGGCGGCGGTGCGCTGGTCGTTGCTCGGCCCGAGATCGCGCGCAGCCTGAAGCGGCCGGTGGTCAAGGTGATCGGCGCCGGCGAGACGGTGCGCGGCCAGCGCGCCGGCGACATCGACCTCACCACCACCGGTGCTGCCGAGTCGGGTGCGGCGGCGTTCGCCGAGGCGGGCGTCACGCCGCGCGACATCCAGTACGCCAGCATCTACGACAGTTTCACGATCACGGTGCTGCTGCAGATCGAGGATCTGGGCTTCTGCAACAAGGGCGAGGGCGGCCGCTTCGTCGCCGACGGCAACCTGATCTCTGGCGTCGGCCGCCTGCCGTTCAACACCGATGGCGGCGGCCTGTGCAACAACCACCCGGCCAACCGTGGCGGCATCACCAAGGTGATCGAGGCGGTGCGCCAGTTGCGCGGCGAGGCGCACCCGGCGGTGCAGGTGAAGGGCTGCGGCCTCGCGCTGGCGCAGGGCACCGGCGGCAACCTCGGCGCACGGCATGCCAGCACCACGCTGATCCTCGAGCGCGAGTGACAAGATGGCCCAGAGCAAGACCCGCGTGCTGCCGTCGCCTGGCGTCGGCCCCGACAACGAGGTCTTCGTCGCCGCGGCGAGGCAGGGGCGGTTCGTTCTGCGCTGGTGCGACGACTGCGGCAAGACGCACTGGTACCCGCGCGCGGTGTGCCCGCACTGCCTGAGCACCAGCACGCAGTGGAAGCCGGCCAGCGGCCGCGGCACGGTGTACTCGTACTCGACGATGCAGCGCGCCGAAGCGCCGTTCACGCTGGCCTACGTCACGCTCGACGAAGGCCCGACGATGCTGACCAACCTGGTCGACCCCGCGCCCGGCGGCTGGCGCATCGGCCAATCGGTGCAGGTGCGCTTCGTGCCGAGCGACGACGGCACGCCGGTGGCGGTGTTCGGGCCGGCGTGATCCGGGCTCAGGACAAGCGCCACTTCGAGCTCGATCCGGGGATCAAACCGCACCGGCGCGAGCACTCATCAACGTCATGCCGCCGTCGCGCGCTGCAGTCTTGTCGAACGTATAGGTGACCGAACAACCCGCGGCCTCGCAGGTGCGCGCGATCAAGTGGTCGGCAAAGTCGGCGTTCCCCTTGCGAAATCCGACCAGCGCTCTCCATGCTCGCTCGGCCCCCTCGACGACCAGGGTGTCGGTTTGCAGCAGGCCCTCCGCGATCTCGGCCAAGCGCTCACGGCTGGCCGCGTACACGTCCTCCATCACCCACAGCGCTTCCACCAGCACCACGGTCGCGATGAAACCAGGTCGCTCGGTCGTCAGCGACTCCATGAGCGCGTTGGCCTGTGCAGTCTGCCGCGCATCGTCCTGCGCCACGTAGCGCACCAGCACGTTGGTGTCGAGCCCGATCAACGCGGTCTCCCGAGGCGCGCGGCGCGCGCGCGGATGGCTCGGTTCATTTCGTCGACCGTGACCGGCTTGGCGCGTTTGCCGAGCAGCCCCTTCAGGGCGGTCACTGGCCGCGTTGCGGGCTTGATCAACCAGCCGTCAGCGGTCTTGACGAACTCGACCCGCGTGCCGGCCTCGACTTTCATGTCGGCTCTCACCTCGGCCGGGATGACGACTTGCCCCTTGGAGCTGACGGTGGATGTGCTCATGCCTCAACCCGGCTTGTCTTACCAGATTGTAAGACCGAGCGAATCAAGCCGGCAGGCGACGACGCGCAGGCGCTCGACAACCACCTCGGCAAGATCGTGCGCATCGAGCCCGGTGGCCGGGCCGACAACCCATTGGCCAGCCGCGCCGGCTGCCCGAGATCTGGAGCGCCGCCTCGCCTGCGCGCCGTGGCCGGAGTAGCATCGCTGCCCGTGCCTGCGCCGGGGGAGCTGCATTTGTCCGCGTGGAGGGCGATTTCGTGGTGGGACACACTGCGCCTGCAGCTCTACGTCGCGCTGCCCGTCACGCTGTGGGGTGTGGTCGCGCCGCGGCGGTGGGGGGTGATGCTGGTGGTGTGGCTCGACTGGGGTCGGCGCACGCGCTCGTTCCTGGCGGCGCTGCGCGAGCGCTACGGCTGTGACACGCTGCGGGTGTGGTTCCCGTTTTCGTGGCACCGCACCTGGCTCGTGCTCGACCCGCCCGGCATCGACGCGCTGCTCGCCGGTGAAGCCAACCAGGCCGATCCGTGGCTGAAGAAGCGCGCGCTGTCGCGCTTCGTGCCCGACGGCGTGATCGTCTCGAGCGGCAAGGCCTGGCGCGAGCGCCGCACCTTCAACGAAGCGGTGCTCGCACTGGGGCAGCCGCATCCGCAGCGCGAGCGCTTCGCGCGCATTGCCGCGGCCGAGGTGGACCTCTTGCTCGCGGACGGTCGCGACGTTCTCGTCTGGGCCGACTTCCAGCGCCTGGCCGAGCGCATCGCGCATCAGGTTCTGCTCGGAGCGGGCTGCGTCGCGCCGCAGGCGAGCGGGCAGCTCGCGCGGCTGGCAGGCTGCGCCAACTGGCTGCTGCGCCATGGGCCGGCGTTCCGCGCGCTCCATGCCTGGCTCGGGCGCGAGCTGGCCAGCCGCTCCGGCGACGCTGGCGACGCCGGCGCCGCGCAGTGCCCGGTGGGCGACGCCGCGCGACTGGCCCGCCGCTCGGCGGCGGACCTCGGTGTGTCGTCGCAGGTGGGCTTCTGGTTCTTCGTGCTGAAGGATGCCATCGAGTTGCACGTCGCGCGCACGCTGGCACTGCTCGCCGTGCATCCGGTGGAGCAGCAGCGAGCGCGGGTGCTGGCTGCGGACCTGCCGGCGCCCGAGGCGATCGAGTCGCTGTACTTCCTGGACGCCTGCCTGCTCGAGCAGCTGCGTCTGTGGACACCGGTGCCGCTGCTGTTGCGCCGGGCCACGCAAGGCTTCGTGCTGCGCGATGCGATCGAGGTGCCGGCGCAGCGGCAGCTGCTGGTGCACGCCGCCTTCCACCACCGCGATGCGCGGCAGTTCGGTGCGCGCGCCGACCGCTTCATGCCCGACGCGGTGGCGAGCGGGCCGCCGCTGCTGGTCTTCAGCCGGCATCGCCAGAGCTGCGCCGGCGAGACGCTGGTGCGCTTCGTGCTCGTGGCCGTGCTGGCTGCGCTGCTGGCTCGCGCGCGTTTCACGCTGCTGCGGCCGACGCTGCAGGCGGCCGACCTGCCGCTGCAGATCGACCACTTCGCGCTGCGGCTGCAGATCGAACGCGGTGTGCCGGCGCACGGCGGCGGATGAGGCGATGAGCGCCCCGCACGGCCGCTCCGAAGGGGTGCTCGCTCCCGCTCGGCGGGACGCGCGAAGCGCAAGGGTGCACCAGTGAGTTCGGTGCGCTCGCTCGAACGCCGCCAGCTCACCGTGATGCTGTGCGACCTGGTGGCGTGGACGTCGCTCGCGCAGCACCTCGACCCGGAGGATCTGGCCGAGGTGATCCAGGCCTACCGCAGGCGCTGCGCCGACACGGTGGCCGCGCACGGCGGCACGATCGCGCAGTACGTCGGCGACGGCGTGCTCGCGTACTTCGGCTATCCGCGCGCGCACGAAGACGATGCCGAGCGTGCGATCCGCGCCGCGTTGGCGATCGCGGTCGCCGAGCGCTCGGCGGCCGGCGACTCCAACGTCCACATCGGCATTGCCACCGGCACGGTGGTGGTGGGCGCCAGCGAGGCCGCCGAGCGCGGCCCGGCGCACCGCGCCGAGGTCGAGGTGTCGGCGGTCGGCAGCGCACTCAACCTGGCGGCCCGGCTGCAGCCGCTGGCCGAGCCCGGCATGGTGGTGGTGTCCGACGAGACGCGGCGTCTGGCCGGTGGCCTGTTCGAATATCGCGACCTCGGCCGCCATGCGCTGAAGGGTTTCGACGCCGCCGTGCCGGCATGGCAGGTGATCGGCGAGAGCGGCGTGCGCAGCCGCTTCCATGCGCTGCGCGCGTCGAACCTCACGCCTTTCGTCGGCCGGCACGATGCGCTCGACGCGTTGCGCCGCGCCTGGAGCGCGGTGGGG
>DASURM010000540.1:0-3002 GCA_036280035.1 Burkholderiaceae bacterium
GAGATGGCCAACGCCGGCGTGCTCGACGCCATCGTGGTCGACGACTGGAAGGCGCGCATGTGGGCGCAGGTGCTGCCCAAGCTGGTGGTCAACGAAGGTGCGGTGGTGCGCAGTGGCGGCCAGATCGGCTGGGCCATCCGCAAGGACAGCCCGAAGCTGAAGGCGGCGCTCGACGACTTCTACCTCACCTACATCAAGAAGCAGGGCATCTACAACCAGCGCATGAAGCAGTACAACGCGAAGATCAAGCAGATGATGAACCCGACGGCCTCGAAGGACCGGCAGCGCTTCGCCGACACGATCGCGCTGTTCCGCAAGTTCGGCCAACAGTACCGGTTCGACCCGTTGATGCTGGCGGCGCAGGGCTATCAGGAGTCGACTCTCGACCAGAACGCCAAGAGCCACGTCGGCGCGATCGGCATCATGCAGGTGATGCCGGCTACCGGCACCGAGCTGAAGGTCGGCGACATCCACATCGCCGAGTCCAACGTGCACGCCGGCGCCAAGTACATGGACCAGCTGATGAGCAGGTATCTCGGCGATGCCGACTTCGACGAGACCAACCGCACGCTGTTCGCCTTTGCTGCGTACAACTGCGGCCCCGGCAACATCCGGCGCATGCGCAGCGAAGCCACCAAGCGCGGGCTCGACGACAACCAGTGGTTCAACAACGTCGAGCTGGTCACCGCCGAGAAGATCGGCGTCGAGACCACCACCTACGTGCGCAACATCTACAAGTACTACGTCGCCTACAAGCTGATGACCGAGCTCGACGAGGCGCAGCGCAAGGCGCGCGAGGGCGTGCAGCCGGGCAAGTAGCGTGCGCCGACGCCCCAGCGTTCGTGATGTGCGCGGCGGGCGGTACGCCACCCGATGAACTTCGCCTGGACGCCCGAACAGCAGCAGATCCGCTCGGCCATCGAGCGCGTGTGCGCGCCGTTCGACGCCGACTACTGGCTGCGCAAGGATCGCGAAGGCGGCTTCCCCGAGGAGTTTCATCGCGCGCTGGCGGCCAGCGGCTGGCTCGGCATCGCGATGCCCGAGGCCTACGGCGGCGCGGGCCTGGGCATCGCCGAGGCGGCGCTGATGATGCACACCATCGCCGCCAGCGGCGCCGGGCTGGCGGGCGCATCGGCGGTGCACATGAACATCTTCGGCCTGCACCCGGTGGTGGTGTTCGGCAGCGACGAGCAGAAAGCGCGCTGGTTGCCGCCGCTGATCGCCGGACACGACCGCGCCTGCTTCGCAGTGACCGAGCCGAACGCCGGGCTCAACACGCTGGCGCTCGCGACGCGCGCACGGCGCGACGGCGATCGGTACGTGGTGAACGGGCAGAAGGTGTGGATCTCGACCGCGCAGGTGGCCAACAAGATGCTGCTGCTCGCGCGCACCGCGCCGCAGGAACGAGCGGGCGGCACCCAGGGGCTGAGCCTGTTCTACACCGACTTCGACCGCCGCGCGATCGAGGTGCGCGAGATCGAGAAGATGGGCCGCCGCGCGGTCGACTCCAACCAGCTGTTCATCGACGGCCTGAGCGTGCCGGTGGCCGATCGCATCGGCGAGGAGGGCAGGGGCTTCGAGACCATCCTGCACGGTATGAACCCGGAGCGCATCCTGATCGCTGCCGAAGCCGTGGGCCTCGGCCGCGCGGCGCTGCAGCGCGCCGCCTCGTACGCGAAGGAGCGCATCGTGTTCGAGCGGCCGATTGGCCAGAACCAGTCGATCCAGCATCCATTGGCGCGCGCCTGGCTCGAACTCGAGGCCGCGCACCTGATGGTGCACAAGGCCGCGTGGCTGTACGACCAGGGGCAGCCGTGCGGCGCCGAGGCCAACGGCGCCAAGTACCTGGCGGCCGAGGCCTGCTGGCGCGCCTGCGAGCAAGCCGTGTTCACGCACGGCGGCATGGGCTACGCGAAGGAATACCACGTCGAGCGCTACCTGCGCGAGGCGTGGATCCCGCGGCTGGCGCCGGTGAGTCCGCAGCTCATCCTGTGCTTCATCGCCGAGAAGGTGCTCGGGCTGCCGAAGTCGTACTGACTGTCGTGCCGCGGCCCGGGCGCGGCGGCGTCACGAACCACAATGCACGCCATGGTGACCCTCGGCCTGCTGCTGGGCATCGGGCTGTCGTGGTCGCTGGTGCGCGCGCGCCACCGGGCAGGTGAAGGTGGACTGACCCGCCTCAGGGCTCGTAGTCCTCGGCCTGCGCCTTGACTGCGCGCTCGCGCAGGGGCCGCTCGAGGGTGCGCATCTCGTCGATCAATTGCGCCACCGGCTCGCCGCGCACCAGGCGCCACGACGGCGGCATCAGGTTCGGCGCATACAGCTCGTCGAGCAGGCGGTCGTTGCGGCGCCAGCTCGAGGTCATCGCCACCGCGAAGCCGAGCGCCGTGCAGGCGGCAAGCCAGGCGGCGACGGCGCGCTGATGCTTTGGCAACACCAGGGCCAGGTGCCGCGACAGCCACACCACGCCGACGACGAAGCTGGCCGCCGGCCGCAGGTGGCTCGCCAGCGGCCAATCGAGGCTGAACGCCAGCACCATCAGCAGCCCATCGAGCGCCTGCATCACCAGCGCGAACCCGAGCGCCAGCCGCAGGTGAGGCGCGAGCGTGAAGCGGCCGGTGAACAGCTTGGAGGCCAGGCCCCACGCGAGGCACCACAGCATCAGCAGCGCGCCGGCGGCGAGCAGCGGCGTCAGGTAGTCGTTCCAGCGGGTGTCCGGGTCGCTGCCGATCCAGCGCGTCGCCAGCAGCCACAGCGCGGCGGTCAGCGCGAGCCCCGGCAGCAGCCAGCGCGACCCGGTGGTCAGGGCAGACGCCAGCGGCAGTTCGGCCGGCAGCGAGTCGCCGGGCAGACGCAGCAGCAACTGGCTGTGCCCGAGCTGCAGCCGCGCCAGCGCCGGCAGCGCTGCTTGCTCGCCCGCTCGCAGCAGCGTGGGCGAGCGCCCGTGGTCGATGCGCACGCCGTTGCGGCTGTCGCCGACCTGCAGCCGCAGGCGGCCGTCG
>DASURM010000541.1:0-2084 GCA_036280035.1 Burkholderiaceae bacterium
GATGATCACGATCGAGACGATCACCAGCAGCGCGCGGAACAACCCCAGCACGGCCGACATCTTGCTCAGGCGGCCTTCGAGCATCAGCGCGCGCTCCTGCGCGCTGGTGTAGACGTTGAAGTACAGCCAGTCGCGAATGTGCTGCGCCACCGCCGCCGCGTCCGCGCCCGGCGCGAGCTTCACCAGCACCGCGATGACCGTGTCGCCCGACACCGCCAGCAACGGCAGCAGTCGGTTGGCCTGCTCGCTCGAGTAGCCGGCGCCCTCGAGCCGCTGCAGGTTCGCGGCACGCGCGGCGATCAGCGCCCGGTTGTCCTGCTGGTACTGCACCTCCTGCGCGTCGGGCAGCGACAGATACAGCAGCGGATTGCCGGCCGAATCGACCGCGCCGCGCGTGATTCCGACCACCCGGTACGCGTGCGTTCCGAGCGGCACCGTGTCACCGAGAGTCAAGCCCAGCTTGGCGTCGGCGATCAGCTCGTAGTGCGGCGCCTCGATCGCGCGCCCGCTCGCGATGCGGCCCGGCCCGCCGAGGCCGCCGAACACGTCGTAGCCGATGATCGTGAACTGCTGGCTCTTGCCGCCGAGGTCGCGTTGCGCCGCGTAGATCACAAGCGCACTGGCGCGGGCAACGCCCGGCGTCGCGGCCACGCTCTTGTAGGCGTCCAGCGGCAGGCGCGAGCTTTCGTTGAACGGGCCGCCGCGCCCGCGCTCGACCACCCACAGATCGGTGGCGGTGTTCTCGATCAGCCACACGCCGTCGGCGATGTTGCCCTGGTAGATGCCGTTCATCACCAGCACGATCGTCAGCAGCATCGCCACGCCCGCGATCGTCGCGACGAACTTGCCGACGTGGCGGCGAATGTCCTTGATCGCGAGATCCATCGGCTTGCGTTCAGCCGTCGGCGGCGTCGAGCGCGCGCACGCGTGCGTTGGCCTTCACGCCCTCGGCGCGCGCGACGACGCGCTCGCCGCTCGCCAGCCCGCTGGCCACCAGCACGTGCGCGCGGTCGGCGGCGCCGGTGGCCACCGGCCGGAACTTGGTCCGCCCGCCGTCGACGACCAACACGCCCTGGCGGCCTTCGGGGTCGCGCGTCAGGGCCGGCAACGGCACGACGATGCCCGACACCGCGCCGGTGTCGATGGCGACCTGCGCTTCCTGATCGATCGCGAACCGCGCGGGCGGCGCGTCGAAGGCGACGTTGACCTCCAACTCGCGCGTGGCGGCATCGGACTGGCGCGCGATGCGAGCCACCTTGCCAGCCAGCTCTTCCCCCGTGCGCAGCCGGATCTGTGCCGGCTGCCCGACCTGCACCCGCCCGACGACGGATTCATCGACGCGCATCGCGACCCACAGCGTCTTCGGATCGACGAGGCGATAGATCGGCGTACCCGGGACGACGGTGGCGCCGACTTCGACCTGGCGCTGGATGATCACGCCAGCCATCGGCGCGGTGACGCGCGTGTACGACAGCACGGTGTCGGAGTAGCGCACCTCCTGCGTCAGCGCGTGCGCTTCGGCTTCGCGCGCGGCCAGCGCAGCGCGCGCGTTGTCGAGGCTCGCCTGCGCAGCCCGCAGCGCGGCGTCGGATGCATCGAGCACCGACTGCGAGACGAACCCGGTGCGCAGCAGCTCCGCGTCGCGCCTGTGCTTGCTCTGCGCGAGGTCGAGGTCGGCCTGCGCCTTGGCCACCGCGGCCGCGGCCGCGACGACGTTGCGCGCCAGCGCCTCGCGCTGGCTGCCGACCACGCCGCGCCGGGCGGCGAGATCACGGTCGTCGAGCAACGCGAGCAGTTGGCCGCGCTCGACCGCATCACCGACGTCGACATCGAGCTGCCTCACCGTCGCGGTGATGCGCGCCGACAGCGTGACCGGGATGCGTGCCTGCACCGTTCCCGGCCCGCTCACCCGGACCGCAACCCGGCCCGGTGCCGCCTCGACGATCGGCACCGCGACGGCGCGGCCGACGCGCAGCGTGATCGCGCCGCCTGCAGCCACCAGAATCAGCGCGGCGGCGAGCGCTGCTGCGAGTGCGCGCCCGCGTTTCAACTCGGCTCCAGTCGGGGCCTGAAGAAACGCGATT
>DASURM010000542.1:0-4222 GCA_036280035.1 Burkholderiaceae bacterium
GGGCGGCGGCGGCACTTGCCGGTCTGCATCAACGTCATCGCCTCAAACAGCTCGTCGAGCGTGCCGAAGCCGCCGGGGAAGCACACCAGCGCGACCGAGCGCATCAGGAAGTGCATCTTGCGCAGCGCGAAGTAGTGGAACTGGAAGCACAGCTCCGGCGTGATGTACGGGTTGGCCACCTGCTCGTGCGGCAGCACGATGTTCAGGCCGATGCTGCGCCCGCCGACGTCGTGGGCACCGCGGTTGCCGGCCTCCATGATGCCCGGGCCGCCGCCGGTCACCACGTAGATCGGCGTGTCGAGCGTGCGCGAGCGCTGCGTGACGATCGACGAGAAGCGCCGCGCCTCGTCGTAGTAGCGGCTCATCTCGAGCGCGGTGGTTGCATGCCTGATGGCCCTGGCGTCGCCGCCGGCGCGTGCGGCCTGCAGCCGCGCCTGCGCGACGTCGGGCGCCACGATGCGCGAGCTGCCGTAGATGACGATGGTCGACTCGATGTGCTGCTCGCGCTGGATCATTTCGGCCTTCAGCAACTCCAGCTGCATGCGCACCGGGCGCAGTTCCTCGCGCAACAGGAAGCGCTCGTCGGCGAAGGCCAGCCGGTAGCTGCTGCCCGGGCCGCCGTAGCACTCCAACGGTTTGACGGCTGCCGCGGACTCCTCGGCAGTGGGAAAGTTGCGTTCGTGGAGTCTGTGGCGCACGTTCATCGCGTCTCCGCCTCGGCGGCGCAGGAAGGGTCGGCAAGCTTACAGCGCCCGGGCTGTGCGAGACTGCGGGCTCCCGCGGCAGCCCCACGAGGATCATGAGCACGCATCACCACGACCACGATCGCAGCGAGCTGTCGCCGATGGAGCAGCGCGTGCGCGCGCTCGAGACCGTGCTCGGCGAGAAGGGCTACATCGAACCGGCCGCGCTCGACGTGCTGATCGACACCTACCAGACCCAGGTCGGCCCGCGCAACGGCGCGCGCGTGGTGGCGCGCGCGTGGGGCGACCCGGCGTACAAGGCGTGGCTGCTGCGCGACGCCACCGCGGCGATCGCCTCGCTCGGCTACCAGGGCCGCCAGGGCGAGCACATGGTGGCGCTCGAGAACACGCCCGCCGAGCATCACATGGTGGTGTGCACGTTGTGCAGCTGTTATCCGTGGCCGGTGCTCGGCCTGCCGCCCACCTGGTACAAGAGCGCGCCGTATCGATCGCGCGCGGTGCGCGACCCGCACGGCGTGCTGGCCGAGTTCGGCGTCACGCTGTCCGAAGGTACCGCGATCCGCGTGCACGACTCCACCGCCGAGGTGCGCTACCTGGTGCTGCCGATGCGCCCGCAGGGCACCGAGGGTCTGAGCGAAGACGAGCTGGCCGCGCTGGTGACGCGCGATTCGATGATCGGCACCGGCCTTGCGCTCGCGCCCCCGGAGCGCGCCCGATGAGCCGCGCCGTCGGCCACGTGACGCACGCCGACCTCGGCGGGCAGACCGGGTTCGGGCCGATCGTCAACGAGCCCGAGGACGAGCGCTTCCACGCCGCCTGGGAGCCGCGCGTGCTCGCGGTGACGCTGGCGATGGGCGCCTGCGGTCTGTGGAACATCGACATGAGCCGCGCGGCGCGCGAGTCGTTGCCCGCGTATGCGCGGCTGAGCTACTACGAGATCTGGTTCGAGGCGCTGCGCAAGCTGCTGGCCGCGCACGCGCTGGTCGGCAACGACGAGCTGCGCGCCGGCCACGCGCTGCATCCGGCGCGGGCGTTGCCCAACAAGCTGCTCGCGCCCGACGTGCCGTCGGCGCTGGCCCGGGGCACGCCGGTCGAGCGGCCGGCTGCCACCGAGGCGCGCTTCGCCGTCGGCGATGCCGTGCGCATGTATGCCGGCGAGGTGCCGCACCACACGCGGCTGCCGCGCTACGTGCGCGGCCGGCGCGGCTTGATCGAGCGCGTGCACGGCGTGCACGTGTTCGCCGATGCGCACGCCACCGGCCGCGGCGAGCAGCCGCGCTGGCTCTACAACGTGAGCTTCGACGCGCGCGAGCTGTGGTTCGATGCGCACGCCGGCGTGCGGGTATCGGTCGACGCCTGGGAGCCGTACCTGGAGCGCGCATGAACGAGCCCGCACGCGACGACGGCGCCTTGTTGCGCGACGATGCGCCGGCGTTTCGCGAGCCGTGGCAGGCGCATGCCTTCGCGCTCGCGGTCAAGCTGCACGAGCGCGGCCTGTTCACCTGGCGCGAGTGGGCCGACGCGCTGGCCGCGCAGATAGCAGCGGCCGCGCAGCGCGGCGAGCCCGACCGCGGCGACACCTACTACCTGCACTGGCTGGCGGCGCTCGAAGCCCTGGTGGCCGCCAAGGGCGCCGCGTCGCCCGCCGACCTGCAGCGCACCGCGCGGGCGTGGGGGCACGCGGCCGAGCGCACGCCGCGTGGCCGGCCGATCGAGCTGAAACCGGAGGATTTCGCGCCTTGAGCGCCGACGCAGCGGCCAGCGGCGTCGCGCCGCCGGCCGACGAGCCGCGCTACGGCTGGGTGGTGGTGTGGGCCACTTTCGTCGTGCTGGCGGTGATCTTCGGCGTCGCGTACTCGTTCGCGGCGTTCTTCGAGCCTTTCGTCGTCGAGTTCGACGCGCGACGCGCCGACGTCTCGCTGGTGTTCGGGCTTTCGGGGCTGATCTACTTCGTGCTCGGCGCCTTCGGCGGCATGCTGTCCGACCGCCTCGGCCCGCGCGTGGTGGTCGGCGCCGGCATGCTGTGCATCGCGCTCGGCTTGTTCGCCGCGGCACGCGTCGGGTCGATGACCGGCGTCACGCTCGCCTACGGCGTCGGCGTCGGTGTGGGCATCGCGCTGGCCTACACGCCGTCGATCGGCACCGTGCAGCCGTGGTTCACGCGCCGCCGTGGCCTGGCCGCGGGCCTGGCCAGCGCCGGCATCGGCGCGGGCACGCTGGTGGTGCCGTTGCTGGCGGCGGCGGCGATCGCGGCGTGGAGTTGGCGCGGCGCGATGACGGCGCTGGCCGCCGGCACGCTGCTGGTCGGCCTGACCGCGGCGCTGCTGCTGCGGCGCGCGCCGGCTGCGGCGCGGCGAACCGACGGCACCGTGCCCGGCACGCCACTGAAAGAGGCGCTTACCAGCCGCTCGTTCGCCTGGCTCTACGCGATGTGCGTCCTGGGCGCATTCAGCATGTTCATTCCGTTCGCGCACCTGTCGGCCGCCGCGCGCGACCTCGGCGTGCCCGATGGGCGCGCGGTCGGGCTGGTGGGGTTGATCGGCATCGGCAGCCTGACCGGGCGTTTCGCGATCGGCGCGCTGGCCGACCGCGTGGGGCGGCCGATCACGCTGGTGCTGACGCAGGCCTCGCTCGGCGCGTCGTACCTGCTGTGGGCGCTGGCCGATGGCTACCTCGCGCTGGCGCTGTTCGCATTGTGGATGGGCACCAGCTACGGCGGCATCGTCTCGCTGATGCCGGCGCTGTGCATGGATTTGTTCGGCGCGCGCGCGGTGTCGTCGATCATCGGTGTGCTGTACAGCGGCGCTGCGATCGGCAACCTCGCCGGGCCGTGGCTGGCCGGGCGCCTGTTCGATGCCCAAGGCAGCTACACGCTGGTGGTCTGGGGCTGCATGGCGCTGTCGGCGCTGGCCACGTGGTGCACGTGGCAGGCGCTGCGGCGCTGACCTCGCGCCCGCTCGGCAGCCGCGCCTGCGCGTGCGGCGATACTCGCGGCCGATGAATGCCGCCGTTCGCATCGCCTGCGTCGGGCACGCCGCGCTCGATCACGTGTTCGAGGTCGACGCGCTGCCCGTGCGCCCGACCAAGACCCCGGCGCGCAGCTACCGCCCCGGTACCGGCGGCATGGCGTTCAACGCCGCGATCGCCGCGGCGCGGCTCGGCGCCGCGGTGCGCATGATCGGCCGCGTCGGCTGCGAGCCCGCTGCGCGGATGCTGCACGAGCGGCTGTGCGCCGAGGGCGTCGAGCCGCGCGGCCTGGAGAGCGTGCCCGGCGGCACCACCTCGGTGTCGGCGATCGTGGTCGACGCACGCGGCGAGCGCCAGATCTTCAATCACCGCGGCAACGCGATCGCCGCCGCGCACCCGCTGGACACGTGCCTGCTGCACGGTGCCGACGTCGTGCTGGCCGATCCTCGGCGACCGACAGGATCGCGCCCAGGTTGTCCGACGGATGGCCCCACTCCGCCGCCAGCCAGGTGTCGTTGAAGTCCAGCCAGCGAACCTGGACACCGATGTTG
>DASURM010000543.1:0-2988 GCA_036280035.1 Burkholderiaceae bacterium
TTCCCTGCTTTTCCTCCCTGAGCAGGTGCCTTAGCGCGATGACAGCGATAAGGCTTGCGACCCCGGTCCCGATGATCGGGGTTCTTTTTTCCTCTCAAGCAAATGTGGCTCCGCCACTTTGCTTGAACCCCCGCGGGGGGCGGGCCGGGCGGGCCCGGCCCTGGGGGCGCCCCGAAAGGGCGCGCCGCGCAAGGCGCTTGCGTCAGCACGGCCTCGATAATCGGGCGCCATGGACGCAGCCTATCTGTGGCTCAAGGCGATTCACCTCGTGTTCGTCGCCGCCTGGTTCGCAGGCATGTTCTACCTGCCCCGACTACTCGTCAATCTGGCCGGCGTGGCCGCCGACAGTCATGCCGAGCGCGAGCGCTTGTTGCTGATGTCGCGGCGGCTGTATCGCTTTGCCAACCTGCTGATGGTGCTGGCGCTGGTCTTCGGCGTGTGGCTTTGGCTCGGCTTTGCGACCTGGCGAGGGTTCGCGCACGCGTGGCTCGACCTCAAGCTGGTGCTGGTGGTCGCCGCCGTCGGCTATCAGCACGCATGCGGCAGGCTGCTCGGGGCGTTCGAACGCATGCGCAACCGACGCAGTGAACGCTGGTTGCGAGTGTTCAACGAGGTCGCGATCGTGCTCTTCGCGGCGATCGTGGTGTTGGTGGTGGTCAAGCCGTTGTGAGCCGGTGAAAGTCCCTGCCGACGTCGGACGCAGCGCGATGGTCGTGCTGCTGCTGTCGGCGTGGATGGCACTGATCGTCTACGCCAGCTGGTTTCCGTTCAGCGACTGGCACTGGCCCGTCGGCGGTGAGGCCTGGACGCTGCTGCGATTGCCTTGGTCGAACCGGTACAGCACGTTCGACGTCGTGTCGAACCTGCTCGGCTACATGCCGCTGGGCATGTTGCTGGTCTTGGCCATGGGGCAACGGCACGGGCGCAGCGCCGCGACCCTGCGCGATGCCATCGCGCTGTGTGCGCTGTTGTCGTACACGCTGGAGGTCGGGCAACACCTGTTGCCGCAGCGCGTGCCGTCGGCGCTCGACTGGCTGCTCAACACGGGTGGTGCGGCCGCCGGTTCGCTGATCGGCCTCGGCCTGGGGCGGACACAGGCGCTCGGCTGGGTGCACCGTACCGGCGAGTTGTGGTTCGCGCAGCGCAGCCGCAGCGGCCTGGCGCTGCTGGCGCTGTGGCCCGCCGCGCTGCTGTTTCCGACCCCGGTGGTTCTCGGCCTGGGCCAAGTATGGGAACGCGTGCGCGACTCGCTGGCCGATGCGCTCAGCGGGCTGGCCGTGGCCGAGCCGCTGGCACGTTGGCTCGAGGCAGGGCCGCCGCCGGAGGCGCGCCTGTCGTCGGCGGCGGAGCTGTCGGCAGTGGCGCTGGGGTTGCTCGGGCCGTGCCTGGTGACCTACAGCATGGCGCGTCCCGGCTTGCGACGGTTGTGGATGGCGCTGGGCGCCACGGCGCTCGGCTTCGGCGTCACCACGCTGTCGACCGCATTGAACTTCGGCCCACAGCATGCGCTGGCCTGGTGCACGGCCAGCAGTCTCGGCGGACTGGGGCTGGGCCTTGCACTGGCGGTGCTGCTGCTGGGCTGTGGTCGACGCACGGCCGCGGCGCTCGGGCTGGTCGTGGTTACTGCCGGTGTCGGCCTGGTGGCGCAGGCACCGGCGGACCCCTACTTTGCGGCCAGCTTGCACGGCTGGGAGCAGGGGCGTTTCATTCGCTTTCACGGCCTTGCGCAGTGGATCGGCTGGTGGTGGCCGTACGTGGCCACACTGTGGCTGCTGCGCCAGAGCGCCGGGCGTGAATGAAACTTCGACGCAGAAAGCGCATCCCTACAATGCGCCGGCAGCCGTGGTCAGCGCTGCGCGATCCCCTCATGAGCTACTACAAGTACCACATCTTCTTTTGCCTCAACGAGCGCGCCAACGGCGAGGCGTGCTGTGCGCAGCACCAGCCGCAGGCCGCGCTCGACCACTGCAAGGCGCGCGTCAAGGCGCTCGGCCTGGCAGGCCCCGGCGGGGTGCGCGTCAACAAGGCGGGCTGCATGGACCGCTGCGCCGGCGGTCCGGTGGCGGTGGTCTACCCGGAGGCAGTCTGGTACAGCTACGTCGATCAGCACGACATCGACGACATCGTCGAATCGCATCTGAAGAATGGCCGGGTGGTCGAACGCCTGTTGCTGCCCGCATCCATCGGGCGCTGATGGCCGTGCCGAGCACCCTCGCCGACGTCGCCGGCCCGGCCGGCCGCATCGAAGCGGCGATCGACGCGCCGGAGGGCGCTGTGCGCGGCGTTGCCGTGCTGTGCCATCCGCATCCGCTGCACGGCGGCACGATGGACAACAAGGTGGTCCAGACCTTGGCGCGTGCCTTCGTGCAACTCGGCTGGCGCGCCGTCCGCTTCAATTTCCGCGGTGTCGGCGCTTCGCAGGGGCAGTGGGATCAAGGCAACGGCGAAGTCGACGATGCGCTGGCCGTCGTCGCCGCGCAGCGCGACCCGGCCTTGCCGCTGGCGCTCGGAGGATTTTCGTTCGGTGGCTACGTGGCCGCGCAGGCGGCCGCGCGGCTGGCCGCTGCCGGCGCGCCAGCGCGACGCGTGGTGCTGGTCGGCCCGGCGACCTCGACTTTCGCGCTGCCGCCGGTGCCCGCGGACACGCTGGTGGTCCACGGTGAGGCCGACGACGTGGTGCCGCTGCAGGCCACCCTGGACTGGGCGCGTCCACAGGGCCTGCCGGTGGTGGTGCTGCCGGGCGTCGGCCACTTCTTCCACGGCCAGCTTACGCGCCTGCGCGAGCTGGTGTTGCGCGCCCTCAGCCGTTGAGCGCAGCCCGCGCAGACCATGCAATGAAAGGCATTCGATGTTGTTGTTGAAGCGAGTTCGATGGGGCGCCGCTGCGCTGTTGGTCGTGGCCGGGCTGGCGCAGGCGCAGCCGCTGCAGCCACCGGAGGTGGCGGCGCGCAACTACCTCCTGGTCGACCTCAATGCCGACCAGGTGCT
>DASURM010000544.1:0-11457 GCA_036280035.1 Burkholderiaceae bacterium
CGCCGTTCGTCCGCGCGCAAGCCAGGCCGATCCGGCTGATCGTGCCGTACCCCGCCGGCGGCCCGCTCGACGCGATGGCGCGCGTGCTGGCCGACCAGGTGAAGGACACGTTGGGCACGGTGGTGGTCGAGAACCGCCCGGGCGCCGGCGGCAACATCGGCGCCGACGCGGCGGCCAAGGCGGCGCCCGACGGCCACACCCTCGTGATGGGCGCGGTGGCCACGCACGCGATCAATCCGTGGCTGTACACCAGGATCCCGTACGACCCGCTGCGCGATTACACGCCGCTGACGCTGGTGGCGCGCGTGCCCAACGTGCTGGTGCTGAACGTCGAGACCGCGCAGCGGCTCCACATCGCCTCGGTGCGCGACCTGGTCGCCTACGCCAAGGCCAACCCGGGCAAGCTCAACTACGGCTCGGGCGGCAACGGCAGCGCGGGCCACCTGGCCGGCGAGATGTTCAAGGCCAAGGCCGGCGTGTTCATGGTGCACATTCCCTACGCCGGCGGGGCGGCGGCGCAACTGGCGTTGCTGTCGGGGCAGGTCGACCTGACGTTCGACAACCTGGCCACCGCGTCGGGCAACATCCGCGCCGGCAAGCTGCGCGCGATCGCGATGACCACCGCACGCCGCTCAGGCGTGATGCCCGAGGTGCCGACGATCGCCGAGAGCGCGAGCGACCTGGGGCTCGGCGACTTCGACGTCGACACCTGGTTCGGCCTGTTCGGCCCAGCGCACCTCCCCGCCGAGACCACCCAACGGCTGAACCGCGCGTTCGTCGACGCGATGGGCACGAACGCCGTCAAGGCACGCGCCGCCGCGCTGCTGGCCGAGCTGGCGCCCGACACGCCCGAGCAGTTCGCCGCCTTCGTGCGCGCCGAGAACGCGAAGTACGGGCCGGTGGTCAAGGCCAGCGGCGCACGGCTCGACTGATCGCGCACTTGGTGCTTGGCGCGGGAGCGGCCAGCGCCGGGCCGCTCCCAAGCGGCCGCGCTACCCCCACGGGGGGTGGCATTGGTACTCCGATGCCGGGGGCTCCGTTCACTCGCCGAGGTAGGCAGCCCTCACCTTCGGGTCGTCGAGCAGCGCCTTGGACTGGCCGCTCATCGTGATCTCGCCCGACTCCATCACGTAGCCGCGGTCGGCCAGTTGCAGCGCGCGGCTGGCGTTCTGCTCGACCAGCAGGATCGTCGTGCCGCGCGAGTGGATGTCGCCCACCACCTCGAAGATGCGGTCGACCATGATCGGCGCCAGACCCATCGACGGCTCGTCCATCAGCAGCACCTTGGGTCGCCCCATCAGCGCGCGGCCCATCGCCAGCATCTGCTGCTCGCCGCCCGACAAGGTGCCGGCAAGCTGCTCGGCGCGCTCCTTCAGCCGCGGAAAGATGCCGAACACCTTGTCCATGTCGTCCTGCACCTCGGCGTCGTCGCGCACGTAGGCGCCCATCAGCAGGTTCTCGGCGATGCTCATGCGGGCGAACACGCCGCGGCCCTCGGGCACCATCACCAGCCCCTGACGCACCAGATCCCACGCGCCCTGGCCGCGGATGGCCTTGCCCATGAAGGCGATCTGGCCGTCGCGCACCGGCTGCGTGCCGGTGATGGCCTTCAGTGTGGTGGTCTTGCCCGCGCCGTTGGCGCCGATCAGGCACACCAGTTCGCCGCGCTTGACCTCGAAGCTGATGCCCTTGACGGCCTGGATGCCGCCGTAGGCGACCTTGAGGTCGCTCACCTGCAGCAGTGTTTCGTTGTCGGCCATGCGAATCAGTGGGCTTTGTGACCGGCACCGAGGTAGGCCTCGATCACCTTCTCGTCGCGCTGCACGTCGTAGGGCGATCCTTCGGCGATCGGTTTGCCGTAGTCGAGCACGGTGACGCGGTCGCACAGCCCCATCACCAGCTTGACGTCGTGCTCGATCAAGAGAATCGTGCGCCCGTCCTTGCGGATGCGATCGATCAGCTCGCGCAGCACCACCTTCTCGGTGGCGTTCATGCCGGCGGCGGGTTCGTCGAGCGCGATCAGCGTCGGGTCGGTGGCCAGCGCGCGCGCGATCTCGAGCCGCCGCTGGTCGCCGTAGCTCAGCGTGCGCGCCTTGTACTCGCCGTAGTGGCCGATGCCCACGTAGTCGAGCAACTCCTGCGAGCGTTGCGCGATGGCCCGCTCCTCGGCCTTGAAGCCCGGCGTGCGGAACACCGCGCCCCACAGGCCCGAGCCGGTGCGCACGTGGCGGCCGACCATCACGTTCTCCAGCGCCGTCATCTCGGGGAACAGGCGGATGTTCTGGAACGTGCGCGCGATGCCGGCCTTGGCCACCAGGTGCACCGCCTCGGGCTTGTACGGCTTGCCGCCGAGCTCGAAGCTGCCGGCGTCGGGCGAGTACAGGCCGGTGATGACGTTGAAGAACGTGGTCTTGCCGGCGCCGTTGGGGCCGATCAGCCCGACCACCTCGCCGCGCCGGATCGTGATGCCGACCTCCGACAGCGCCTGCACGCCGCCGAAGCGCTTGGACGCGCCCGCCACCCGCAACACGATGTCGTCGCTCATGCGCCGTCAGGGCTTCAGTCTGCGGGCGCCGGCGCGGCCTTGCCGTGCTCGGGCTGCGGCCACAGGCCGCGCGGCCGCGCCAGCATGATCGCAATCATCGCCAGCGCGATCAGCAACTGCCGCAGGATCGACGCATCGAGCCGCCCGCCGGTCACCGACTGCAGGTCGAGCTCGCCCGACACGTAGCGCAGCACCTCGGGCAGCGCGGCCAGCAGCAGCGCACCGACGATCACGCCGGGAATGTGGCCGATGCCGCCGAGCACCACCATCGCCACCACCATGATCGACTCCTGCAGCGCGAACGACTCCGGCGAGACGAAGTTCTGGAAGGTGGAGAACAGCACGCCCGAGACGCCGCCGAAGGTGGCGCCCATGCCGAAGGCGAGCAGCTTCATGTTGCGCGTGTTGATGCCCATCGCCTTGGCGGCCACCTCGTCCTCGCGGATCGCCATCCACGCACGGCCGATGCGCGAGCGCTCCAGCCGATGGCAGATCACCACGCTGAGCACGACCACGGCCAGGAACAGGAAGTAGTACTTGGTGACCGACGACACCTCGAACCCCAACAGCGAGCCCGGGCGGCCGAAGTCGAACCCCACGAACGGGATCGTGAAGCTGTCGATCTGCAGGATGCCCTTGGGGCCGTTGGTGATGTTGACCGGCGCGTCGAGGTTGTTCAGGAACACGCGGATGATCTCGCCGAAGCCGAGCGTGACGATCGCCAGGTAGTCGCCGCGTAGCTTCAACGTCGGCGCGCCGAGCAGCGCGCCGGCCACGCCGGCCAGCAGCGCCCCCAGCGGAATCGCCAGCCAGATCGGCGTGTGCAGGCCGCTCGGGAACATCGCCCGGATCGCCGGGAACGTCTCGGTCAGGTGCGGCGACGCCAGCAGGCCGAAGGTGTAGGCGCCGACGGCATAGAAGGCGATGTAGCCGAGGTCGAGCAACCCGGCATAGCCGACCACGATGTTCAGGCCGAGCGCCAGCAGCACGTACAGCAGCGCGAAGTCGATGATGCGCACCCAGAAGTTGCCGGCGTACTGCGCCACCGCGGGCAACACCAGCAGCAGAAACGCGGTGCCGAGAAACCAGACGAGCTTCTTGTGGCTGTTCACGGGCGGGCCTTCACGCGCGATCGGCCACCCGCTCGCCGAGCAGCCCCTGCGGGCGCAAGGTGAGCACGACGATCAGCACGATGAAGGCGAAGATGTCCTGGTAGTTGCTGCCGAGCACGCCGCCGGTGAGCGTCCCGATGTAGCCGGCGCCGAAGGCCTCGATCAGCCCGAGCAGCACGCCGCCGACCACCGCGCCGGCGAGGTTGCCGATGCCGCCGAACACCGCGGCGGTGAACGCCTTGAGCCCCGGCAGAAAGCCCATCGTGTGCGCCGCGGTGCCGTAGTTGGCCGCGTACATCACGCCGGCCAGCGCCGCCAGCGCCGCACCGATGATGAAGGTGGCCGAGATCACCATGTCGGGCTTGACGCCCATCAGCGCGGCCACGCGCGGGTTCTCGGCGGTGGCGCGCATCGCGCGGCCGAGCTTGGTGCGGTTGACCAGCCACATCAGCCCGGTCAGCGTCACCACGGTGGACACCAGGATCAGGATCTGCGTCACGTTGATCACCGCGCCGCCGATGAAGAACGGCTCGCTCGGCAGCAGGATCGGGTACGGCTTGTAGTTCGGCTTCCAGATGATCATCGCCAGCGTCTGCAGCAGCAGGCTCATGCCCATCGCGGTGATCAGCGGCGCCAGCCGCGGCGCGTTGCGCAGCGGGCGGTAGGCGACCTTCTCGATCGCGTAGTTGAGCACCGCGCACACCACGATCGCGGCGATCAGCGAGATCAACAGCTTCAGCCAGCCCGGCAAGCCCGAATCGGCCAGCACCTGGAGCACCGTCCAGCTGGTCAAGGCGCCGACCATCAGCACCTCGCCGTGGGCGAAGTTGATCAGGTTGATGATGCCGTAGACCATCGTGTAGCCCAGTGCGACCAGCGCGTACACGCTGCCCAGCACCAGACCGTTGATGATCTGCTGCAGAAAGATGTCCATCGACCCGTTCCTTGCCGCCGGGACCGATGGACCCGCCGGGACGGCGCGATTGTAGAAGCGCGCTTTTTGGCGCCAGGGCGGGAGATACCCGCTGTGAACCACCCCGCTATCCGGGGTCGGACGCCTCCCGGTTGCGCGCGCGCAACTGCGCCAGACGCTCGGCAATGCGCTGCTCCAGGCCGCGATCCACCGGCCGGTAGAAGGCCTGAGTCGTCATGCCTTCGGGCCAGTAGGTCTCGCCGGCGGCAAAGCCCTCGGGCTCGTCGTGCGCGTAGCGGTAGTCGCGGCCGTAGCCGAGCTGCTTCATCAGCCGGGTCGGCGCGTTGCGCAGGTGCAGCGGCACCGGCCGCGTGCCGTCTTCGCGCACGAACGCGCGCACCGCGCCCCAGGCGGTGTAGACGGCGTTGGATTTGGGCGCCATTGCCAGATACACCACCGCCATCGCCAAGGTCAGCTCGCCCTCGGGGCTGCCCAGCCGCTCGTAGGTCTCGGCGGCATCGAGCGCGATGCGCAGCCCGCGCGGGTCGGCCAGGCCGATGTCTTCGCTGGCCATGCGGATCACGCGGCGCGCCACGTAGCGCGGGTCGACGCCGCCGTCGAGCATGCGCGCCAGCCAGTACAGCGATGCGTCGGGGTCGGAGCCGCGCACCGCCTTGTGCAGCGCCGAGATCGAGTCGTAGAACTGCTCGCCGCCCTTGTCGTAGCGGCGCAGCATCTCGCCCAGCGTGCGCTCGAGCAGCGCTTCGTCGCAGGCGGTGGCGCCGCCGGCCATCGCGACCAGGTTCTCGTAGGCATTGAGCAGCCGCCGCGCATCGCCGTCGGCGTAGCCGATCAGGCGCTCGCGCGCGCCCTCGGTGAGTTCGCCACCGGGGAGCACCGCCTGGGCCCGCGCCAGCAGCTCGATCAGCTCGTCGTGCTCGAGCGGATGAAGCACGTGCACCGTCGCGCGCGACAGCAGCGCCGAGTTGACCTCGAACGACGGGTTCTCGGTGGTCGCGCCGATGAAGGTGAACAGCCCCGACTCGACGTGGGGCAGGAAGGCGTCCTGCTGCGCCTTGTTGAAGCGGTGCACCTCGTCGACGAACACCACGGTGGCGCGGCCGGCCGCACGTGCGGCGCGCGCGCGCTCGACCGCGTCGCGGATCTCCTTGACCCCCGCCAGCACTGCCGACAGCACGATGAACTGCGCGTCGACCATGCGCGCCACCAGCCGTGCCAGCGTGGTCTTGCCCGAGCCGGGCGGTCCCCACAGGATCATCGAGTGCAGGCGGCCCGACTCGAACGCCACCCGCAGCGGACGCCCGGGGCCGAGCAGATGGCGCTGGCCGATCACCTCGTCGAGCCGCTGCGGACGCAGGCGCTCGGCCAGCGGGGCGTCGGGCGACGGCGCGTCGATGCGCGCGTTGCCAGGCGCGTCGTCGAACAGCGAATCCTGCGCAGACATGAGAAAGCCTTCGTGCTGCAGCTGCGCCGACTGCCCTGGGGGTGTCACGGCGGGCTCAACGGCGCATTGTGTCAGCGCGCAGGTCGCGGCGCGGCCGCGCGGCGCTCACTGCGCGATGACGTCGGCGCCCTTCGGCGGCGTGAACTCGAACAGGCTGTCGGGCAGCAAGATGTTCTGCTGCAGCGCCGAGAAGCGCAGCAGCGAGCGCTGGCCGAATGCGTCGGCGATCTCCAGCGCCGCCAGCGTCGAGCCGTCGAAGCCGACGCGAAGCCACTTGATCGCGCCGTCCTTCACGCGCGGCGTCGCCTGCACCCACTGCAGGCCGTCGGCCGCGGGCAGCGCCTCGAGTTCGAACTCCTTGTCGAGCGCGCCGCCGGCCAGCAGCGCAGCCGGCGTCGCGCCGAGCGCCTGCGACAGCGGCCGCACCGTGACCTGGTTGAGGTCGGGGTCGTACAGCCACACCTTGCGGCCGTCGGCGACGATCAACTGCTCGAACGGCTTGGCGTAGGCGAAGCGAAAGCGGTTGGGCCGCACGAACTCGAACTCGCCCGAGGACTCCTTCTTCCTCGTGCCGTCGGGCGAGGTCACCGTCTGCGTGAACGACGCGCGCGCCGACTTCACGTCGTGCGCGAAGTCGCGCAGCAGGTCGACCGAGTCGGCCCGTGCCGCGGCGCCGGCCAGCAGCGCGAGCGCGAACAGCCAGCTCTTCATTCGTCGCGCTTGGGCACCAGGATGTCGCGGTTGCCGTTGCTCGCCATCGGCGATACGAGCCCGGCGCGCTCCATTTGTTCCAGCAGCCGCGCGGCGCGGTTGTAGCCGATGCGCAGGTGGCGCTGCACCAGCGAGATCGACGCGCGGCGGTTCTGCAGCACGATGGCCACCGCCTGGTCGTACATCGGATCGGCCTCGGCGTCGCCGTTGGCACCGCCTTCGATCGCCGCCGCGGCGTCGCCCTCGAGCGTGCCGCCTTCGAGGATGCCTTCGATGTAGTTGGGCTCGCCCTGCTGCCGCAGGTAGTCGACGACGCGGTGCACCTCCTCGTCGCCGACGAACGCGCCGTGCACGCGCACCGGCAGGCCGGTGCCCGGCGGCAGGTAGAGCATGTCGCCCTGGCCGAGCAGCGCCTCGGCGCCCATCTGGTCGAGGATGGTTCGCGAGTCGATCTTGCTCGACACCTGGAACGCGATGCGGGTCGGGATGTTGGCCTTGATGAGGCCGGTGATGACGTCGACGCTCGGCCGCTGCGTGGCCAGGATCAGGTGGATGCCCGAGGCGCGCGCCTTCTGCGCCAGCCGCGCGATCAGCTCCTCGATCTTCTTGCCGACGATCATCATCAGGTCGGCCAGCTCGTCGATCACCACCACCAGATGCGGCAGGCGCTCCAGCGGCTCGGGCGCCTCGGGCGTCAGGCTGAACGGATTGGTCAGCGGCTCGCCGCGCTCGCTGGCCTCGTGCAGCTTGCGGTTGTAGCCGGCGAGGTTGCGCACGCCCAGGCGGCTCATCACCTTGTAGCGGCGGTCCATCTCGCCGCAGCACCAGGTGAGCGCGTTGGCCGCCTGCTTCATGTCGGTGACCACCGGGCACAGCAGGTGCGGGATGCCCTCGTAGACGCTCATCTCGAGCATCTTGGGGTCGATCATGATCAGGCGCACGTCGCGCGCCTCGGCCTTGTACAGCAGGCTCAGGATCATCGCGTTGATGCCCACGCTCTTGCCCGCGCCGGTGGTGCCGGCCACCAGCAGGTGCGGCATCTTCGCGAGGTCGGCCACCACCGGGTTGCCGACGATGTCCTTGCCCAGGCCGAGCGTGAGCTGCGAGTGCGCGTCGTTGTAGACCGCCGAGCCGAGGATCTCCGACAGCCGGATCGTCTGCCGCTTGGCGTTGGGCAGCTCCAGCGCCATGAAGTTCTTGCCGGGGATCGTCTCGACCACGCGGATGCTGACCAGCGACAGCGAGCGCGCCAGATCCTTGGCCAGGTTGACGACCTGCGAACCCTTGACGCCGATCGCCGGCTCGATCTCGTAGCGCGTGATCACGGGCCCCGGCGAGGCCGCCACCACGCGCACGTCGACGCCGAAGTCCTTGAGCTTCTTCTCGATCAGCCGGCTGGTCATCTCGAGCGAATCGGGCGTCGCCGCCTCCAAGCGGCCCGGCGGCGCATCGAGCAGATCGACCTGCGGCAGCTTGGCGTCGCTCAGCTCCTTGAACAGCGGCTGCTGCCGCTCCTTGGCCACGCGCTCGGATTTCGGCACCTCGGCCAGTGGCTTCTCGATGACCAGCGGCACGTGCTCGTCGAACTCCTGCTGCTCGTCGGCGAGCACGCGGTCGCGCTCGTCCTGCGCCGCTCGGCCGATGCGGATGTCCTCGGCGCGCTCGATCGCCTCCTGCCGGCGCTCGCGCAGCGCGTCGAAGCCCGCGCCGATGCGATCGGCCAGCGCGATCCACGAGAAGCGCAGCGCCATCGATGCGCCGAGCACCAGCGCCGCGATCCAGGCCACGCCCGAGCCCGCGAAGCCGAGCCACTTCATCGACAGCGGCCCCAGCACCGCGCCGAGCACGCCGCCGGCCTGACCGCCGGGCAGCAGGCCGTCGTAGCGGTACAGCCGAGTCCACTCGAGCGCGCAACTGGCGGCCAGCAGCAGCACGATGCCGCCGATCCACGCCGCGCGCGGCAACGCGGTGTGCTCGTCGACCGGCACCGGCTCGTGGCGCAGCCAACGCGCCAGCGCCGACAGCCACCAGCGCGCGCCGACCACCGGCAGCCACCAGGCCGAGTAGCCGAACAGGAACAGCAGCAGGTCCGACACCCAGGCGCCGAGCTGTCCCGCCTTGTTGTGCAGCGCTGCGCCGCCGCCGGTGGTCGAGTAGGCGGCGTCGCCGGGGTCGTGCGTGATCAGCGCCAGCAGCACCAGCAGCCACAGCACGGCGCCACCGAACAGGGCGAGCTTGCCGCGCCAGCGGCCGGGGGCAGCCGGCCCGCGTGCGGCGGCAGCGCCGCCCGAGGCGAGCGATCCGAGCGGAAACGTCATGTCATCGGCGCCCGGCCGCCCGAAGCCGATGACGCGCCCCCTTGGGGGGCCGCGAACGCAGTGAGCCTGGGGGTCTCCATCGCCGCGATTGTGGCCGATGCGCGCGCGATGCCCCGCAGCGCGTCGCGCAGGCCGCCGGCCGGGCACTCACTCGGAGTGCAGCCGCTCCTTCAGGACCACCGAGCCGTTCTCCTGCGTCTCGATGACGCCGCGCTCCTCGAGGTCCTTCATCACGCGGCTGACCATCTCGCGCGATGCGCCGACGACCTTGGCCATGTCCTGGCGTGACACCTTGTTGCGAATGATCTTGATGCCGTCGACCTCCTCGGCCATCTCGAGCAGCGTGCGCGCGACCCGGCCGTAGACGTCGAGCAGCGCCAGCGACTCGATCTGGCGGTCGGCATGGCGCAACCGCCGCACCAGGCCGCGCAGGATCGCGTACGACAGCGTCGAGTTCTCGGGCAGGCAGCGCGCGAAATCGGCGCGGCCGAGGATCAGCATGTCGGTCTGCACCTCGCAGCGCACGGTGGCCGAGTGGGCCTCGTTGTCGATCAGGCTCATCTCGCCGACGTAGTCGCCCGACTCGAGCACCGCCAGGATCACCTCGCGGCCGCGCGAGTCGGAGGTCAGCACGCGCGCTCGACCGTTGAGCAGGATGAACAGCGCATTGCTCTTGCGCCCCTGCTCGACCACCAGTTCGCCGCGGCGAAAGCGCCGCTTGACCACCGCATCGGCCACCGCCTGCGCCTGCTCGACCGTCAGCATCGAAAACAGCGGCACACGACGGATCAGGTCGAGATTCGACAACATCGACATCTTGGGGTCCCCTTCCTCTTTGAGGCGTTCTTGCAAGGCCCGCCCACCCGGCCCGACAGCCCGGCCAACGAGGAGCCACTCACGGCACTTCGCTATTGTGCCGATTGCGCGCCTGGAAGGCACCGGGATGCACCCCCATGTGACAATCACCGTCGGCCGCACGCGACGCCGGCCCCTCGAGAGTTGAGCGCTGCGCATGACCGATACCCTCCTCCATAGCCGCGTCCTGATCCTCGGATCGGGCCCCGCGGGCTACACCGCCGCGGTCTACGCGGCGCGGGCCAACCTGCAACCGCTGCTGGTGACCGGCCTGGCGCAAGGCGGCCAGCTGATGACCACCACCGACGTCGACAACTGGCCGGCCGACGTCGACGGCGTGCAGGGGCCCGAGCTGATGCAGCGCTTCCTGAAGCACGCCGAGCGCTTCGGCACGAAGGTGGTGTTCGACCACATCCACACCGCGAACCTCGCGCGGCGGCCGTTCGAGTTGACGGGCGACAGCGGCCGCTACAGCGCCGACGCGCTGATCGTCGCCACCGGGGCCAGCGCCAAGTATCTCGGCCTGCCCTCCGAGCAAGAGTTCATGGGCCGCGGCGTCAGCGGCTGCGCCACCTGCGACGGTTTCTTCTACAGGGGCCAGGAGGTGTGCGTGGTCGGCGGAGGCAACACCGCGGTCGAAGAGGCGCTGTACCTGGCCAACATCGCCAGCAAGGTGCACCTGATCCACCGCCGCGACAAGTTCCGCGCCGAGCCGATCATGGTCGACAAGCTGATGGAGCGGGTGGCCGCCGGCAAGGTGCAGCTGCATCTGTTCCAGACGCTCGATGCGGTGCTCGGCGACGCCAGCGGCGTCACCGGCGTGCGGCTGAAGGCGGTCGAAGGCGGCAAGACCAGCGAATTGGTTCTCAAAGGCTGCTTCATCGCGATCGGGCACCAGCCGAACACCGACCTCTTCAAGGGTCAGCTCGAGATGAAGGACGGCTACCTCATCACCCGCGGCGGCAGCGACGGCCTGGCGACGATGACCAGCGTGCCCGGCGTGTTCGCCGCCGGCGACGTGCAGGACCACGTCTATCGCCAGGCCATCACCTCGGCCGGCACCGGCTGCATGGCCGCGCTCGACGCCCAGCGCTTCCTCGATCAATCGGCCTGACGCAGCGGCATCGCGCCGGCGCTCGGCTATAATTCGCCGCTTCGCTGCGCCACGGTCACCCTGCGGCCGCGACACCACACCCCAAGCCGTTTCGGAGCTGCGTCATGGCACGCGTCTGTCAAGTCACGGGCAAGCGCCCGATGGTGGGCAACAATGTTTCCCACGCCAACAACAAGACCAAGCGTCGGTTCCTGCCCAACCTGCAGTACCGCCGCTTCTGGATCGAGAGCGAGAACCGCTTCATCCGCCTGCGCGTCAGCAACGCAGCGCTGAGGCTGATCGACAAGGTCGGCATCGAGCAGGTGCTGGCCGACATGCGCGCACGCGGCGCGGCCTGAAGCGAAGGAGTCCGTCATGGCCAAGAGCGCGCGCGAGAAGATCAAGCTGGAGTCGACGGCCGGCACCGGCCACTTCTACACCACCA